>JBJONJ010000028.1:0-5897 GCA_046051905.1 Verrucomicrobiota bacterium | reverse complement strand
TTTCTCCGAGGAAACGACCCCGCTGGTGAGCATCGGCTACCGCGGCCTGGGCGAGCCGCATCGTTTTCAGTTCATGCAGGTGCTCAAAGATGGCATTCCGATTCATGCGGACCCGTTTGGCTACCCGGAGGCCTATTACACCCCACCGCTTGATGTGGTGGACCGCATGGAGTTCATCCGCGGCGGCGGCGGCCTCATGTATGGCCCGCAACCGGGCGGCGTCTTCAACTACGTCACCTACATGCCACGACGCGACAAGGCCTTCGGCTTCCGCTCCCAAAACATCTACGGGACTGACAATCTCTTCTCCAGCTACACCGCCGTGGACGGCACCTACGGGGACTGGGGCTACTACGGCTACTACAACCACCGCAGCAGCGAAGGCTTCCGCAACTTCAACAGCGATTACCGCCTCGACGGCGGCAATGTGAAGCTCGTCCACACCATCAGCGACGACACCCGCCTCATCTTCAGCGTGGATTTGTATGAAGAAGAGCACGGCGAGCCCGGCGGCCTCACAGCAGCCAACTTTGCCTCGAATCCCGAGATGACCACGAGGGTGCACGACCGCTTTCGTCTGAAACGCTACGCCGCCAGCGCCGAGCTACAGCATAAGATCCAGGAAGGCACCGAGCTCAGCGTGAAAGCCTGGGGCGGCTACTACCAGCGCTGGAGCAAGCGCCAGCAGGGCGGGGGCTTTGGCACCTTGCCCGTGGGGCCTGCGGCAAACACCAACAACATCGAGAACCAGCAGTTTTACACCTTCGGCGTCGAGCCGCGCATCCGCCACGACTGGGAAGCCTGGGGAAACAAGCACACGCTCTCCGCTGGCATGCACTTTTACTACTGCCAGTCCCCCCGCGTGGACCAGCGAGGCTTCCTCGCCGATGCGGAAAGCGGCAATGTCTTCCTCGATTCGGATCGCGAGACGCTTTACGGCTCCATCTTCGCCGAGAACAAATTCACCTTCGGCAAATTCAGCATCACCCCCGGCTTCCGCCTGGAGATGATCAAGCAGGATGTGCAGACGCGGAACTTCACCCCCGCCACGGCAGCCTTCCTCAATGAGGTGCGAAAGAGCGAGATGGACATCCAGCCTCTCTTCGGCCTCGGCATAACCTATGATCTTGGCAACGAAAGCTCCATCTACGCCAACATCTCTCAGAGCTACCGTTCGGCCATCTTCCAGGAGTCCATCGTCGCTCAGCCCGGTGCCATCGCGACCGATGCCGATCCCGGCCTTACCTGGAGCTATGAGCTAGGCACCCGCGGGAAGCCGACGAAGTGGCTCACCTACGACACCAGCGTCTTCCTCATCGATATGGACAACCGCTTTGGCACCGTGACTGCGGGTGGCGTCACCCGCCTAGCCAGCGTGGGCCGTAGCATCAACTACGGTTGGGATGGAGCCCTCGACATCGACCTCATCGGCCTGGCCGACCGTCTCGCGGGTCGCGGTGACTTGCAGCGCTCCAGTTCGCTGAACTTCTACACCAACGTCTCCATCCTCGAAGCCGAGCTCCAGGGCGGCCCCAACAACGGAGGCAGCCCCCAATACGCCCCGGACTACATGATCCGCACGGGTCTGATCTACAAATACGGCGACCGTGTGAAGGTAGGCTTCCTCGGCACCTTCGTGGCGGACCACAACGCCCAGGACAACAGCAACCCAAACTTCGACATCCCCGCCTACATGACCTGGGACCTCACCGCCGAGGTGAAGGTGCATGAAAACTTCAGCGTCATGGCCGGCCTCAACAATGTCTTCGACGAAAGCTACTACGCCCGCGTCCGCCCCGACGGCATCGACCCCGCCTATGGCCGCAATTTCTACCTCGGCGGCGAGGTGAGGTTTTGATGGTGATGGGTGCGCCCTCCTGCGCGGTCAAAGTCGTGATGAGTTTGGATTCACTCCTATCTCATTGATCAGATGCACTGCCTGCCAGGCATCTTCCTTCAACGCACCGGAGTGCGCTGGAATGCAGATGGCAGGCCGACTGTGAGCCCCTTTCGACCTGCGGTGGACCAAACGCCGACCGCCTTGACTTCTTGATGCATTCCCAGAAGATCACCGCGCCCTTTCGGCCTACGCCTGCAATCAAACGGTGAGCAAATCGTAGGTGCCCACAAATTAGTGTAGATCAACAAAGCCAGCCTACGCATGAAAATTCTCCATTATCTCGTGTCCGCATTGGCTTGTTGCACACTCATCAATTGCAAGAAGTCAGAAGTAGCCACCCCAGTTGTTAAGCAGCATCGTGCGATCCTGTATTTTGACAGCGAGCAGAAATTTCGAATGGATTATGAGGGCACTGGTTACAGGCAATTCAGTTCCCAGGATGGCGATTCAATAGAATTCAAAGCCATGCACCTGAATAACTGGACCGATAAGGATATACACGACGAAAAGTGGGTAGATGCTTCTTTCCAAGGAACCATGTCCACCTCCGGTGAAGATACGTTAAATGTTCAGATCAGCGTGAAGGTGAATAACCAAGTTCCTTTTGAAATTCAGACTCTGGGGATCACTCCAAAGGGTTCTCAATCCTCATCCGATCCAGTTTCACATCCATTCGCTCCCGGTCAGCATGAACTCCTAATCGAAGGACAAGTTACAGATCTATACGACAAGCAATAATCGAAGAAGGCTGCAGGGAAATGACATCAGCCTGCAACTGGCTGACAAATTTCTCTCTCAGATCGGCGTGAAGCAGCATCAGCGATCATTTTTCTGCCCCTATCTGCTGTCAGCCGGATCGAAACCTTCACGAGGCCACCCACCTAACTCCGGCAGCTTCGCCTCGGCTTTTTCCAAAGGCTTTGCGGCGGGTGTCAGCGGGTGGGCCACGAAGGCATCGAAGACCAAAACGCCCTTCAGGGAATCCACGGAGCGTTCAAGCTGCTTTTCGCCGAGATTGGCGAACTCAAGGGCGGCGGCCTCGCCGGTCCCGTGAGAGCCACACCATTTCGCCATGCGTGTTTCTTCTTCGGTGGTGAACGCGGTGGAGGAGCAAGCCGATGCCATCTACTGGTTCGCTGACTTCCAGGACAAGGTGACTAAGAAGATGATGGACAAGGTCCTCAAGCGTCTCAAAGCCTGCAACAGAAGCTCTTCATCCATGCCAGTGTGAAAGGCCGCAGCTTTGGGCAGGTGCGTGACGACTTCGACCTCCCCGGCGGCGGTGAGGTGATCGAGACGGAGCTGCCGAAGAAGTGAGCTTCAGGTTTCAAGTGACAGGTTCCGAGTCTCACAAAGAACGCTGCTTCTTGAAACTTGGAACCTGAAACTTCCCCCTACTTCACCACCACCTCGTCGAGATTGACCACGAGGTTCGCGATCATGGTCCACGCGGCGAGTTCGGCGGGGTTCAAGGAGGCATCGGGCTTTGATTCGCCGTTCGCGAGGACCTTTTTGGCCTCCTCGGGCTTTGCTGAGTAGGCGGCGAGGTGTTTTGCAAACGTCTGGCGGATCACCTCGGCTTCTTGAGCGGAGGGGAAGCGGCTGGTGGCAGCACGGAAGAGGCGGGTGATGCGGGCATCGGTGCTGGTCGAGGTCTTCATCGCCTGTTCGGCGAAAGCCCGTGCGGCTTCGAAGAACTGCACGTCGTTCATGAGCGTGAGCGCCTGCAGCGGCGTGTTGCTGCGCTCGCGGCGCAGGCAGTAGCTCTCACGGTTCGGGGCATCGAAGGAGGTCATGTTCGGCGGCGGCGCGGTGCGCTTCCAGAAGGTGTAAAGGCTGCGGCGGTAGAGCGACTCGCCATGATCCTGGATGTAGTTCTTGGTGTTGCTGCCACCAAAGGCGACCGGCTCCCAGATGTTCTCCGGCTGATAAGGCCTCACGCCTTTGCCGCCGATTTTCGGATTGAGCAGGCTGCTGACAAACAACGCCGAATCACGCACGACCTCCGCATCGAGGCGGAAACGCGGTCCGCGTGCCAACAAGCGATTCTCAGGGTCCGACTGAGCACTGTGAACGGAGAACTGAGCACTCTGGCGATAGGTGTGTGAGGTCACCAGCAGCTTTACGAACTGCTTCATGTCCCAGCCGCTCTCGCGGAAGGTCACCGCGAGCCAGTCGAGCAGCTCGGGATGGCTCGGAGGTTCGCCCTGGGAGCCGAAGTCATTGCTCGATTTCACCAAACCGATGCCAAAGAACTGCTGCCAGAGGCGGTTGACCTGCACGCGGGCGGTGAGCGGATGCTGCGGACTCACAAGCCACTTCGCGAGGTCGAGGCGCGAATATTTGTCCTGCTTGGGCAGCGGTGGAAAAAAGGCCGGAGTGCCTCGCGAGACCTTGTCCTTCGGCTTGTCATACTGGCCGCGTTCCATGATGAAGCTCTCACGTGGCTGCGGCAGGTCGGCCATGATGAAGGTGGCGGGAATCAAATCTTCCAGCGCCTTCTTTTTGGACTCCAAAGCCAGCTTTTCGGCACGCACCCCATCGACGAGTTCGCGAGCACTCTGGCACTCGTTTTCGAACCACCACTCTTTGAGGCGCTTCACATCGGCTTCGGGCCATTCGGCGGCCTTTTTGCCACGCACGAGCGTTTGCAGATCATTTGGCAGGCCTTCAACGCGGCGGCCCTGGTTCTTCTCGATCCACACCTTCCATGACCATTGCGGGTCCTTCGAGGGATCGACACGGGAACTCATCGCGAGCCGGTCCCAATACACCGTGCCGCCAAACTGCGTGAAGGCATAGCCGGTGACCTTGATGCCGGGTTTGAGGCCCAGCTTGTCCGCGGCGACTTCGAGTCTCACCCACTTGCCTGCTTCCGGAAGCGCACCCATGCGCACACGCTCCGGGGTGCGCACTTTGCCAAACGGTATCGCTCCTTCCTCACCCCACACGGCGCGGTGATTCCAGCCGGCGGTGTGAAATTGCAGCATCACGGCCTTCGGCGGGTTTTTCGTGTCGAGGTAGCACTGCACGCTGATTTTGCCGTTCGGTGGGATTTGGTAGCTACCGCCCGCCGAGAAGAAATCCTGCGCCACACCGGTGGCGGTGCGTTTCAGTGCCTTGGTGCCGCTGAAGACCGGTCCTTCCTCTTTCGACACAAACTTCGCCGGCTCGCCAGCCACGCCGAGATTGGCTCCGGCTGGGAAAGCATCCTCAAACCACACCATCTCGCTCGTCTGCACCGGTGGCAGAGGCGTGAGCGTGGCGGGGTCCGTATAATTGAGCTTCGCGATGGCCTCGCGCATCTTCGACTGCGTGGCGGCGATGTCCTTTTCGTAGCTAGTGAGCTGCTTGGCCTGCTCCGGCGTGCTCAGGCGCAGCGTTGGCGGGGTGAGGAGAATGTTGCCGTCCATCGCCGGATCGGCGGCGCTGTTGAAGAAGGCATACATCGAATAAAATTCCTTCTGCGTGATGGGATCAAACTTGTGGTCGTGGCAGACGGCGCAGCCCGCAGTGAGGCCCATCCACACGGCCACGGTGGTGTCCGTGCGGTCCACGGCATAGCGAAAGATGAACTCCTCATTGATGCTGCCACCCTCGCTAGTGGTCACATTGCAGCGGTTGAAGCCCGAGGCTATCTTTTGATCCATCGTGGCATTGGGAAGCAGGTCGCCGGCGAGCTGCCAGATGGTGAACTGATCAAACGGCACGTTTTGATTGAAGGCACGCACCACCCAGTCGCGGTAAGGCCACATGCTGCGCTCGTTATCGAGGTGCAGACCATGCGTATCGGCATAGCGGGCCACATCCAGCCAGTAGCGGCCCATGTGCTCGCCGTAGTGTTCGGATTTCAATAGGCGGTCCACGAGGCGGTCGTAGGCAGGGTCGGACGGGTCAGACGCGTCCGACGAGTCGGACAAGAAGGCATCGATTTCCTCCGGAGTCGGCGGCAGCCCGGTCAAGTCGAGCGTCACACGGCGGATCAGACTTTCTCTGG
>JBJONJ010000027.1:0-3636 GCA_046051905.1 Verrucomicrobiota bacterium | reverse complement strand
TCAGGCCAAATGGGGGCTGTGTTCTTCAAAAAATACTCAAGGCGGTCGCCAAAGCTCGTGCCAGCCTCCCAGATTGTCAGATCCGCTTCGAGTTGATTCAAGAACTCGATGCTCTTGTCGTGATCCGTTGTGAAGGCAACCCGCAGCGCCTTCAGAGCCTCCGCCAGGCTTTCTTCGCCTGCTGCGAGGCCCGGCACGCGACCCCAGCGGGCCGCCGAATCGCTCTCCAGCCAGGTTTCATGATGCGCCTTGATCCAGCCTTCGAGGCTTTCACCTGCGCCGCGTTCTTCATGGCCAAACGTGGCCTGTTTGTAGCCTTCCAGCAGGGCGCGGGCCGTTTTGCCATCCTGCTCCGCATGCACCCGCTCCAGCAGCGCATCCAGCGCCTCACGCTGCGCCTGCCGCGTCTCATCCTCCGCCATGACGCGGGCACCGAGCGGAAGCCCAAGCTCCAGCGGAAAGCACGCCGCGATATTCGCGAAGAAGCTATCCATCGTCCCCAGCCGCAGCTTGTGCAGCCGACGCGTCACCGAGCGCAGCAGTTCATTAAATGCCACCTTCTGCGGAGGCGCCGGACTCAAGCCATCGAAGTAGCCCTGCGCATTACCCGCCTGCGCCATCGACGAGAGCTGACGCAGGATGCGCTGAAAAAACTCCCCCGCCGCCTTCCGCGTGAAGGTCATCGCCGCGATCTCCTCCGGCCGCTGGCCCAGCGAAAGCAGATGCACATGCCGCCGCACCAGCTGGTAAGTCTTTCCAGACCCCGCTGATGCCGAAACCAAGATGTGCCGCATGTGCTCCATGATGGCGGCGAGTGTGAACGGCATGCCCCACGAGGCAACCGGTCTCGTGCACCACCCGGTTTGATCGAAAAGCATCTCTCGACTCAACACGCAGCCTGTTCTTGGACGGTCAATCGGTTGCACTCTTCCCTCATTTCCCTACCTCTCCCCTGCCCCATGACTCTGCGAGAACCTGAAATCGTCGAACTGCCCACGCCCACCGGCCCCATGCGCACCCTGGTGCTTCGACCTGCGGCGGCGGGCAGGTATCCGGGACTGCTGTTTCACTCGGAGATTTTTCAAATCACCGGCCCCATCCATCGCACGGCGGCATTTCTGGCGGGACATGGCTTTGTCGTCGCGCTGCCGGAGATCTACCACGAATACCTGCCAGCGGGCACCGTGCTGGCCTATGATCAGGCGGGCTCGGATGTCGGCAATCGTTTGAAGACGGAGAAGCCCGTGACAGCCTACGACGCGGACAACCGAGCCGTGCTCGACTTTTTAAAGCAGCATGAGGCCTGCACCGGGTGCCTGGGCTCGTTCGGGCCGTGCATCGGGGGCCACCTCACTTACCGCGCTGCTTTACACCCCGATGTCTCCGCAGCCGCCTGTTTTTATCCGACGGATCTGCACAAGCGGAGCCTCGGAGCCGGGATGAACGACGACTCCCTCGCCCGCGCTGCCGAGATTCGCGGGGAGTTGATGCTCGTCTTTGGCCGCCAGGACCCGCACGTGCCCGTCGAGGGGCGGGAACTGATTCATAAGACCCTCGCCGCCGCCGGGGTGAACTTCACCTGGCATGAGGTCAATGCCGCCCACGCCTTTCTGCGTGATGAGGGTCTGCGCTACGATGCGGAGCTCGCACGCCAGCTGCTTGGCATGACCGTGGATTTTTTCCGGCGTACCCTTGCCATCGCCTGATCCTTGCCGAGCCGGCGTTTGCCTCCTTACTCAACCGGCTGAGCCTTGGGCGGGTAGCGGTCGGCATGGATCCACTGCTGGATCTCGGTCCAGAAGGCCTCCAAGGGCAAAGCAAAGGTCGTCACACGATCGACGCGGGCGATGTTGATGCCCACCACCTTGCCATCGAGCGTGGCCAGCGGGCCGCCCATGTCGGCGGGCGAGAGCGGGATGTCGTGCTGCAGGACGTCGGGGAAGTTGTCGGTGCGCAAAGAGACACCGCCATTGGCAAAATCCTCGCCCTCCCAGTTTTGAATGACCTTGGTGCGGCTGGCGAGACGCACGCGGCAGCTCCCCTCCTTGCCCTCACGCAGGTAACGAACCTCAATGAATTCACCCGGCTGGTGCTGTTTGACGATTTCATGCACCTGTTTGAGGTGCTCCACGGACTCGTCGGCGATGGCGAGGATGACGTCATCAGCCTGGAGGCCCGCCGCCTCGGCGGGGCTGTCCGCGGCAATGGAGAGGAGGCGCACGCCTTTCGTGTCCTTGGGCGCCCGTTCATCCATGCGGATGCCGAGGGCGGGGCCAAGTCCCGGGATGTGGCGGCGGTTGGCGCTGATGATGCCGATACGCGGCTCTTGAGCGGTTCCCGAACTGCCGCACAGCCAGTGCCCGCGAGAAAGCGAGCGCGTGGCCCCGAAGTTCGCCGCCTGCAGCTTGCTCAAACCGACCGCCTGCGCCAGCACGAGGTCAAAACGAGGCTCACGATGAATTTCACGAAGTTCCGCCATGCGGCCATCGCCGAGCTTCAGCCGCACTTTTCCAAGCTCCGGCACCTCGCTGGCCTTGGTGAGGATGTAGCCGTCGATGCCAACAATCGTCGCCGCGCACACCGGACGACCCAGCAGGCTCTCGATGCGTGCCGAGCAGGCCAGCACTGGCTGCGCGACCTTTGACACCGCGGCGAGGGTTTGTTTTCCATTCGTGCGCTGCTCCGCTGGCAAGGTGGGACGAGGGGAGTCAGCAATGAGGAATGACGAATGCAGAATGACGAATGCCGAAAGGAACCAGCGAGAGGCTCGCGGGCTTGTTTCGGACTTCGCATTTCGGTTTTTTTTCGTCATTCGGGAATTCATCATTGGTCATTCTGACATGGTCATTCCCCTTCGCGGGGCCTTTGGGCCAGCGTGACGGACACTTTGCGCTCTTTGCCATCGGAGCGCAGGCGGAGGGTAATGCGGTCCCCGGCGGCCTTCGCCTTGATGGCGGCGGTGAATTGCTGCTGGTCAGTCATGGCATCGGTGTTCACGCCGAGGATCACATCGCCCACGCGGACTCCCGCCTTGTGTGCCGGAGAGCCGTCAATCACATGGTCCACCGCGAGTTCGACGTCATCGGTCATGCGGGTGGCCACGCCGAGGTAGCCGCCGGCCCCCACGCCCCAGGTTTTGATGACTTGCGAGGCCTGCATGGCCTCCCACGAACGGAGGAAGGGAGCCATGGAGACGTGCACGTTTTGATCACGGTTCTCCCAGATCTGGCTGTGGATGCCGATGACCTCGCCCGAGAGATTGAAGAGCGGCCCGCCGGAGTCGCCGCCCATGAGCACGCAGTCGGTGTGCAGGCTGTTGGCGGTTTGTTTGACGATTTTTCCCACGCGAAGCACCGCGCCGCGGGCCTTGTCGAAGCCGCCGGGATGTCCCAGCGCAAAGCACCACTCGCCCGGCTGCGCCTTGGCGATCTCGCGGCTCAGATTCACGCTCGGCCAGGGCTTGCCGCGGTCTTTGAGCTGCGCCAGCGCCGCGTCCGTGGCCTGATCGAGGCCGAGGGATTTGGCCGTTGTGGTAGTGCCGTCATCCAGCACCACGCGGATGTCCCGCCCCGGCTTGTCCACGACGTGTGCAGCGGTCAAAATGAGGCCGGTGGGGGAAATGATCACTCCGCTGGC
>JBJONJ010000026.1:0-3866 GCA_046051905.1 Verrucomicrobiota bacterium | reverse complement strand
AAGTCATTCCCTCCTCCTAAACAGGTCAGCGGGCCTCGTTTCAAGCGCCGTGTGTGCGGCCATCATCGACGAGTTCGCAAAGGCCAGGACGCGTCCGGCGTATTTCACGCACCATGAACGCGTCCACCACCTCCCGCCGTCGTTTTCTCGCCACCTCGCTCGCTGGCGCGGTTTCACTTCCCGCCTGGTCCGCACCCGTCGGTGCGAATGGAGACATCCGAGTGGCCGTGATCGGCTTCCGCGGCCGTGGCGGTGGTCACATCAAAGAGCTGCTGAAAGTGCCCGGCGTGCGCCTCGTGGCCCTTTGTGACGCCGATCAGTCCGTCATCGACAAGCGAGTAGCGGAACTGGGGAAGGACAACATCCAGGTGAGAACTTACCGCGACTTCCGCGAGTGCTGCGCCGACAAGGAAATCGATGCCGTCACCATCGCCACGCCCAACCACAGCCATGTTTTGATTGCTTTGACCGCTCTGCAGCATGGGAAGCATGTCTATGTCGAGAAGCCGGTAAGCCATAATCTGATCGAAAGCGCCAAGCTGATGGCTACGGCCACCAAAGCCGCTGCGAAGGGCCTCATCGTGCAGCACGGCATGCAGCGTCGCTCGGATGAAGGCTGGGCCGCCGCGATGCAGTGGGTCAAAGAGGGCCACATCGGCAAGCCGAAGCTCTCCCACGCTCTCGTGCACGGCCTGCGCATGAGCATTGACAAGGTGGACGCCGCGCAACCGCCGCCAGCGACGGTGGATTACAAGCTCTGGTCCGCCCCACGTCCGGAGATGCCGGTCATGCGGAAGCAGTTCCACTACGACTGGCACTGGCAGTGGCCGTATGGCAATGGCGACATCGGCAACCAGGGCCCGCACCAATACGATGTGGCCCGCTGGGCGCTCGGCGATCCCGACACGCTGCCGAAACGTGTCATGAGCTTTGGCAATCGCTGGGGCTACACCGACGACGGCCACAGCGCCAACTGCCAGATCGCCTTCCATCCCTACGAGCCCGTGCCGCTCATCATGGACAAGTTTGGCCTGCCCTCGCGAAACGTGGACCCGAAGAGCGGCGAACCGCCTTACAAAGGCATTCGCACCGGCAACATCATCCACTGCGAGGGCGGCTACGTGGCGGAGTCAAAGGCCTCCGACAACGAAGGCAGGACGATCACGAAGTTTGAGAACTTCCTCACCGGGCCGGACCACATGAAGAACTTCATCGACAGCATCCGCGCCGGGAAATACACCAAGGACGTGCTGCACATCCGCCACGGTCATCACGCGGCCTGTTTGGCGCATCTGGCAAATGTCTCCTACCGCCTCGGCAAGGCGATGAAGGCGGAGGAGATCAAGGAGAGGCTCCAGGGCGACAAATTCGGACAGGAGTTGTATGGGGAGTTTCTCAAAAACCTCGCCAACAACGGCCTCGACCTCTCTGCGCAGCCGATCATCGCCGGCCCGTGGCTCGATTTCGATCCCGCGACACATCAATTCACCGGCGAATTCGCCGCGGAGGCCAACAAGCTCTGCGTGGAGGAATACGCCGCGGGCTTTGAACTGCCGGAAGTGTGATGCCACGGCTTGCGCAGGCATGCCTGCGTGCGAAATTTCATGCTGCATGCCTGCCTGCCAGATTGACGCCTACCAAGACTCCCCAGCAGCCCGCGAAGAGCTCGCCGGCTGGCTCGCCCGGCATGCGCCGGACCGGCTCGATGCCGCCGGCTGGCTCCATCGGCTCGCCCACTGGTGGGAGGCGAACCCGTTTGCCACGCTCTCGACCGATCGTGGCTGGGTGATGCGGCATGAAGGCAGGCTCGCCGGTTTCATGGCACTCATTCCCGCCGGTTATGCGGTGCGTGGCGTGCTCACTCCCGCCTGCATCGCCTCCACCTGGTGCGTGGAGGAAGCCCATCGAAACGCCAGCCTGCCCATGCTGATGAAGCTCCGCCGTCTGGCTGCCACCACGCTGATGGCTGACACCACACCCACGCCCGATGTGCAGGTCATGCTTCAAAAGAGCGGCTGGACGCCCGCCATCGACATCACCCGCCGATTTGTGCCTCTCGGCCTTTTCGGCCTGCCCTGGCGTTTCCGATGGCCGCGGCTTCCTTCGGGCAAAAAAATCACGCGAGATCCCGCCGAGGTCCAAAGCATCTCCGCATGCTTTCAATCAGCAAATCGCATCGAAAAATGGATCACGCCCGAGTATCTGCGGTGGTTCGCCGCCTCGCCGCATCGTCGTCATGAGTTCATCGGCGTGATCGACACCGCCGGCCGCCTCACGAGCTATCTCATCGTCACCCCCAAAACCATTCGCGGCATCCCCGCGTGGATGGAGATCGACCACTTCACGACCGGCGATGACTTCTCCGAGCTGCACGCCCTCGTCGGCGAGGTCGTGCGGAATCCAGACATGCTAGGCCGCGAGCGTCTTCTCTCGCTCGCCAGCTTCCCCGGCGATGCCGCGTGGGACGCCGCGCCCGTGCTGCATCATCGTCCTGAGCAGATGGCACACCACTTTTCGATTCCCGAAGCCTTCAAGTCCCTGCCGAAGCACAGCGTGCTCGCCGAGGGCGATTGGGGGTTGTGATCACTTCGAGCCGTTGAGCGCCGCCTCGATCACCTTGCCATCCGCGTTGGGGAACGGGATGCCGAGCAGGCGGGCCATGGTGGGCGGGATGTCCACGTTCTGGATGGCGTCGATGACCTTGCCGCTGGCGATGCCCGCGCCGCTGATGACGCAGCAGCCATCCATGTTCGGCATGAGATGATCGTGACCATGGGCTCCTTTCGGCGGGTCGTTCGGGATGATTTCATTCGTGTCGGCGAGCGAGTCCGTGAAGGTGTAGCCATCCGCGGCGAGCAGCACGAGATCGGGCTCACGCGGATCCTCAGCCGCGGTGATGTGGCGCAGGCGGGTGGCAAAGTCCTTCGCCTCCACCGTGCTGCTCACGCCTTCGAGCTTCGCGAGCCTGGGCGTGATCTCAGCGAGGATGCGGTCGCGATTTCCCTCGTCGAGCACATACACGAAGCAGGCGCCGCCCTCGGCCATGGCGAAGACCTTCGAGTCCGGCGCGAGGTTCTTGCCGAGCAAGCTTTTGACAAACCCATCCTTCTTCAGCGCGGCATTGGCGTTGATGGAATTCGTGTAGGTGACGAAGCCGTGGTCCGTGGTGATGATGAAGGTCGTCTTGTCGCGAATGCCCGCTTCCTCACAGGCACGGACGAGGTCGGCCACGCGGTTGTCACTGTCGTTGGCTGCCCAGTAGGCCTCAGCCACCTGCCGACCGTGCGCGTGCTCGAAGGAGTCGAGGCTCACGAGATGCAGCGCGAGGAAGTTTGGCATCTTCGTGCGGATGATGTGCGTGGCGAGCTGGGTGTACATGTAGTCACGCTGCGCCTTGCCCGCGTTGCCGAGCTTGCACCACTCCATCTGCTTCTCGACGGGGATGCCGAGGGCGCGGGCCTCTTCGAGCAGCTTTGGCGTGCCGTATTTCTCAAAGAGCTCCTGCTCGAAGACATCCGGAACGGTCCAGTCGAGCGTCTTCGCACCACGCGAGGCAGGCCAGATGACGCCCGCCGTGGTCAATCCAGCCGCTTTGGCGGCATCATAGATGGTCGGCGTCTTGACGATCTCGTCCTTGTTAAAGATCGGGTCCGGGATGAGCGGCACCTTTTTGCGCTCCTTGCGGTCGTAGTATTCATTCGCCAGCACGCCATGCTTCGCTGGATGCACGCCGGTGACGAGCGTGGTGTGGTTGGTCCATGTCACCGTCGGAAAGGAGGTCTCCATGCGCTTCACCCGCACGCCTTCGGCCGCCAGCGCCTTCACCGCGGGCATGTGGCACTTCGGGTCGTCAAAGTAGTGATGCG
>JBJONJ010000025.1:0-2955 GCA_046051905.1 Verrucomicrobiota bacterium | reverse complement strand
TCCACCAGTTCGAGTCCGGATGGTTTTCCATCCCGCACGCGGAAGTCGAGCACCTTACGCCCGCCCTTTGGGCCGGCTCCGCTCTTTGTCTGGGGCCAGTCCACGAGCTTTGGTGCATAGGCGGGATCATTTTTGACCACGCGGAGAATGTTGTCGTTTCCGCGCTCGGACAGATCATGCCAGGCGACGACAGGTTCGTTGGGGTTCGCTTGGGCAGGTTTGCCATCCGGACCCGTTTTTGAGGTGAGCGAGCCGGTATTACCCACAAAAAAGACAGCAATGTTCCGATCGGCGGGCGGGTAGATGCGGTCCTGCGGCAGTTGGAAGCTCACCGCAGGGGGCTTCGAGTCCAAAATGGACGAGACCACGCCTCCACCAGTTCCACCACCGCCTGAAGAACCGCCGGAAAAAAGCCAAAATGAAAGGAGCGCCGCCACAAGAACGCCTCCGCCGATGAGGGCGAGCTTCTTCTTCATCGCCTGCTTTTTGGACACACCAACCTCAGGACGCGGGGAGAGGACTCGTTGGGATGAAGCCAGCGGAGCAGCTGCCGTGCGTGCAGAGGGGCGGACTGGGGCAGGAGCAAGCGGGGTAGTGATGGCTGCCAGTTCGGTCACGGGCCGAACTTCCAGCACCGGTTCCGCATAGGATTGGGCAGGCGGCACCTGCGCCGCCGGGAAGTATCCCGTGCCCACCGGCATGGCTGCGGTCCCGGGAGTGGCTGCCGCTCCGGTGCCTGGATACATCATCGGCTGGCCATAGCCAGGGTACATGCCCATGTAAGGCATGTAGGACACTATTTGCGGCATTTTCTCCCAGGCGCGAAACTCCTCAATGGCCTGCTGGGCGCCCATGGGGCGATCCTCGGGCTTTTGAGCCATCAGGCGCATGCACCAAGCATCCAGCCACTGAGGAACATGCGGAGCGATGACTTGAAGCGGGGTGAGATCGTGGTTGATGTGTTTGTCGATGACCTGCGCCATCATCTCGCCATCAAAAGCCTTTTTGCCGCTGAGCGCCTCGTAAAAAACGCATCCCAGCGAATACAAATCTGTCCGCTCATCCACCGGCTGCCTGGTGAGCTGCTCGGGGGCCATGTAAAAGATCGAGCCCATCACCGAGCCCTGTTGGTCTTCCGTCTGCTTGCGGGCGCGGAGGCCGGCGCGGGCCAGGCCGAAGTCGATGATTTTGGCCTGCATGCGCCCTCCGGGCAGGCGCTCCACCTTGATGTTCTCCGGTTTGATGTCCCGGTGCAGGATGTGATGCTGATGGGCGGAGAGCAGGCCTTCCAGGGTCTGCGAGGCCAGCTCTTTGAAGTCGTCGTAGGGCAGGGGGCCGCGGGCAACGACATCGGCGAGGTCCTCTCCCTGCAGGAGTTCCATCACCATGAAGAGACCCTCGGCGTCGCTCGCCACGTCAAAGATCGTCACCACGTTCGGATTGCGCAGGGAGGCCAGCGTGTCCGCCTCTCGCCGCAGCTCCGCGGCGATGTTTTTGTCCTCCGCTGCCTCATTGGCAGTGAGCAGGCGCTTCACCGCCACCCAGCGTTTCAACTGGCTGTCATAAGCACGGTAGACGGCTCCAACGCCGCCTGCGCCGAGCTTTTCATAGATTTTGTAGCGGTCCGACATCCGTCTCCGGTAGTGAAAAAAAGTGACAAAATGAAGCAAAGCCCATCCGCCTGCCCTTTGGCAAGCAGGATGTTCTCTCAAGGCGCATTTCCACTGGCAGGGGTGTCACTCCGCGCTCCTGGGGTCAAACGCGTCCCGGAGCGCATCGCCGAGGAAGTTCAGCGCCAGAAGGGTGACGGACATGAGCAGGGCGGGGAAGAGCAGCAGCCACCACTGGCTTTCGAGCGGATTGATGACCTGCGCTCCATCTTTCAGCAGGCTGCCCCAGCTCGCTGCCGGGTCCTCAATGCCAAGGCCGAGAAAGCTCAAGAATGACTCGTCGAGAATCACTGTGGGAATGGTGAGTGTGAGGTAGGTGAGGATGAGAGTGCTCAGATTTGGCAGCAGATGCTTTCTGAGAATTCCCCACGGTC
Organism: Verrucomicrobiota bacterium; assembly: GCA_046051905.1. Classification (GTDB taxonomy): domain Bacteria; phylum Verrucomicrobiota; class Verrucomicrobiia; order Verrucomicrobiales; family Verrucomicrobiaceae; genus Prosthecobacter. The sequence goes on along the minus strand of JBJONJ010000025.1, from coordinate 911 downwards.
CCTGTCCCATCGCACGGGCCGCGGTGACAAAGGTCATCTCCCGGAGCACCAGCACCTGGCCGCGCACCATGCGGGCCATGGTGAGCCATTCGACGATGCCCAGCGAGAGAATCATCACCAGGACGCGGCTGTAGGGGATCGAATCGCGGAAGGAGCCCTCGATGAGCGGGAAATCCGCTGTTTGCGCCCAGAGCCGGGCGGCATCCAACGATTCTTTCACATGGTCATCCAGCGCGGCGATGAGGATCATGATGAAAAGAATGCGCGGCACAGATTGCAGCACCTCCGTGGCACGCATCATGACGGCGTCGATCCGCCCGCCGGCGTAGCCGCTGATCATGCCGTAGAGCGTTCCGATGACGAGGCTCAGCAGCGCGCCTGCCACGCCGATGCCCATGGACACTCGTGCGCCGCTCAGCAGCCGGTAAAAAAGGTCCTGGCCGTTCACATCCGTGCCAAGCAGATGGCCCGTGCTGCGCGGTCGCAGGAATTGAGCGTCACTCGTTGATTTGAGCGCGTCAGGAATCATCATCGGTCCAACGATCGCCACCAGAACGAGCAAAACCAGCGTGGCGAGCGATGCCATCGCCATGCGGTCCCGCCGCAAGAGCGCCCACCCATTGGGTCGGGCAATCTGGGAGGCTGATGGGCTCTGGGGCATGCCGACGGGCTCTAACCAGCCGACTCTCAAAACTCAAGCCGTTTCAATCAGTCCGCGTCACCCGCCAGGGCTGCACCGGCTCCGAGATGCCCTTGAGCTGCATCGGCGGCATCGGCGCGGCCTGCACGATGGTGCGGCCCTCAGCATAGGTTTCCTCATCCATCACGATCTCACCGGCCTGGGCCACGCTGCACAGGCGGGAGGCGAGATTCACGCGATGACCGATGACGGTGTAGCTGAGGCGCTGGTC
>JBJONJ010000024.1:0-3213 GCA_046051905.1 Verrucomicrobiota bacterium | reverse complement strand
GTCACAATCAGGCGATTTTGCCTCTCCGTGGAAAGCTCATCAACACGGAGAAGGCACGACTGGAGAAGGTGCTCGCGAACAAGGAAATCCAAACCATGATCACCGCCATCGGCACCGGCATTGGTGGCGACAGCGAGGTGGAGGGCAGCTTCAATCTTGAAAAGCTCCGCTACCACAAAATCATCATCATGACCGATGCTGACGTGGACGGCAGCCACATCCGCACGCTGCTGCTGACCTTCTTTTTCCGCCAGATGCCTGAACTCGTGAAGCGCGGCCACATTTATGTCGCCCAGCCGCCGCTGTATCAGGTGACGCGCAAAAAGCGCGAAGAGTATGTGCAAAATGACGAGGAAATGGACGCCATCCTCCTCGAACTCGGCTCCGGTGAAATCACGCTGCGCAACCTTGCGGACAACTCGAAGGTCGAGTCTGACAAGCTGAAGCAAATCCTCAGCCTGCTGGTGCCCGTTTCCAAATTCGCCGACATCATCCGTCGTCACGGCGCGGATTTCGAAACCTACCTCCAGCATCGCAACAACAAAACCGCCGAGCTGCCTCACTACCTCGTCATCATCCGCGAGGGCAACGAGGTGCATGTCAAATACCTCGTTGACCGCGACACGCTCGCCAACTTCGCCCACGAAAACGCGGATCTGCATCTCTTTGGCAAACCGGAGGTCGATCCCGCCAACGGCGCAGCCCCGAAGCAAACACGCCGCGCCCGTTTGATCGAGGTCCACGAGGCCCACGGCATGAAGGCCCGCTTCAAGCAGCTCGATGAGCTCGGTTTGCACGTCGATCACTTCAGCAGCCAGGACAAGCCGCTCTTCGAAGTCATCGAAGGCGATGGCGACAACGCGAAGATTCATCCCGTGTTCAGCATCCCCGGCATTCTCGACAAGGTCATGGAGATCGGCAAACGCGGCATGGAGATCAAGCGCTTCAAAGGTCTCGGTGAAATGAACGCCAAACAGCTCTTCGAGACCACCATGGACCCGAACAAGCGCACGCTGCTCCAGATCAAGCTCGACGAATCCAATGCCCACGAAGCCGAACGCATCTTCACCATCCTGATGGGTGACGTCGTCGAGCCTCGAAAGCACTTCATCGAGGAGAATGCGCTGAATGTGCGGAACCTTGACGTGTGAATGCCGTCAAGGGGTCAAGAAGTTGTCAAGAATGGTCAAGAGTTGTTATGGGAACGGTCGATCTACATGAATTGAGAGTCTATCAGCTCGCCATGCGAGTTGGGGAAGACGTGTGGTCGATCACCGGGGGCTGGGAGTGGCTGGCGAAGCAGACGATTGGCTTGCAATGGATTCGTTCGGCTGACTCCATCGCCGCAAACATATCGGAGGGTTATGGGCGCTACTCCTTCAAAGAGAACGCCAAGTTTTGCTACTACGCCCGAGGCTCGCTTCGTGAGACGCAGACCTGGCTCGAAAAAGCATTGAGCCACCAACTTCTGAATCCAGGCGCTGCTGATGATCTTGCTCTCCGTCTCGAAGCTCTCCGCCGACAGCTCGACAACTACATTCACTCTCTCGGGCGCATCTCAGATAACGTCCTCCGTGAGGAATCCTCCGAAACCGAGGTCGAGCTTCCACCCCTCGAGGAATTCCTCGCCAGCCACGATCCCGCCCGCTTGACCAATCCTTGACTTCTTGACTGCGGCTCCGCCGCATTTTGACCCGCATCCCGCCTCATCTTCTCACTGCTCCCTTCATGCAAGACTCCAACACACGCCCCATCTCGGTCGCCGACGAAGTGAAGAACAGCTTCCTCGACTACTCGATGTCCGTCATCATCTCCCGCGCTCTGCCGGATGTCCGAGACGGCCTCAAACCCTCCCAGCGCCGCATTCTTTACGCGATGCATGAGCTGTCGCTTTATCCGCCGAAGAAGCATGTGAAGTGCGCGAAGATCGCGGGTGACACCTCGGGTAACTACCATCCGCATGGTGAGGCGGTCATTTACCCGACGCTCGTCCACATGGGACAGGAATGGGCCATGCGGGAGACCTTGATCGATCCGCAGGGGAACTTCGGCAGCGTGGAAGGCGATCCCCCGGCGGCCATGCGTTATACGGAAGCCCGCATGACGCACCTCGGTGGTGCCTTGATGCAGGACATGGACAAGGACACGGTCGATTTCGTCCCGAACTACGACGAACGTCTCACCGAGCCGACGGTCTTCCCCGCGGCATTTCCGAATCTGCTCGTGAATGGCGGCACAGGTATCGCCGTTGGCATGGCGACGAACATGCCACCGCACAACCTCGGCGAGGTCGTGGATGCGGTTTGTGCGCAGATCGACAATCCGGCGATCACCACGCCGGAGCTGATGGCGCACATCAAGGGGCCCGATTTCCCGACGGGATGCACCATCATGGGCACGACGGGCATCCGTGAATACATGGAAACCGGGCATGGCAGCGTGCGCATCCGCGGTCAGGCGGAAATCGTCGAAAACGGCAACCGCGAGCAGATCGTCATCACCGAGATCCCGTACAACGTGAACCGCGCCGAGCTGGAAAAGAAGATCGCCGAGCTCGCGAACGAAAAAATCATCCCCGAGATCAGCAGCGTGCGAAATGAATCCGATGAGAACTCGCGTCTCGTCGTCGATTTGAAGAAGGATGCACGGGCGCAGGTGGTGCTGAACAATTTGTACAAGCACACTGAACTGGAGGCTTCCTTCAGCGTCCACATGCTCGCCATCGACGGCAACAGGCCGCGTGTGTTTGGCATTAAAGACGCCATCGGTTGCTACATCGAGCATCGCCGCGAGGTCATCATCCGCCGCACGAAGTTCCTGCTCGGCAAAGCCGAGGTGCAGGCCGAGAAGCTCGAAGCCTTCCTCCTCGCGCTCGGGCACCTGGATGATTTCATCAAGATCATCCGCGACAGCCGCAACCGCGACGAAGCCCGTGCCGGGTTGAAGGCCTACACCTTCCCCGTCGCCACCGCTGAGCAACTCGGCCTGCTCATTCGCGGCCAGCCGAGTATTCAGGACGGACGCTACGTCTTCACGGACAAGCAGGTCGATGACATCCTCGAACTCCGCCTCTACCAGCTCACCGGCATGGAGCGTGACAAGGTGAAGGCCGAATACGACGCCATCCTCGCCACCATCAAGGACCTGCTCGACATCCTCGCGAACGAGCACCGCGTGCTCACCATCATCAAAGACGAGCTGAACGTCATCAAG
>JBJONJ010000023.1:0-3105 GCA_046051905.1 Verrucomicrobiota bacterium | reverse complement strand
AGCCGATCACACAACGCCATCAACTCATCCACCTTCGCCACGATCCGCTTCTGCTCGGCGAGGGGTGGGAGCGGAATCCTCGCGGCTTTCAGCAGCTTGAAATGCCGGGCGTAACCTCGGCTTTCCAGCGGCAGCCAACAGAGCACCAAAAAGTAAAAACGCGGGTCGATGCAAATCGGCTGGAGCAACTTCACGCCGTCTGCACCAACAACGAAATCGAAGTCGATGAACTTCGTTCCCCGAGTGTGATCGCCGAATAGGACAATCGGCTCGGCAACGCTGATTACTTTGTCGGAGTCGTCGCAGTATCCGCGGATGAACATCTTGCCCTGATCGACTACTGGATACTTCCCGGCCTCCAGAATGTCCTTGGTTTGAACCTTCTTGCCTTGGTCCGACACCATGACTGCGGGTGTCGTGGCACCGATCCACTCCCAGTTCACCGGGATCTCGAACGCCTCATCGCCGGGGGGCGAGCCTGCTTCTTCATCAGAGCGCTCACTGCGGCCTGTTCGACGATTCTTTTCAGCAAGAACTCGTTTCAACAACTGCGCCGCTGGCTCGTCTGTTACGTTCTGAACAACGAGTTTTCCTCGGACCGCCAAATCCAGCATCAGCTCCCGCATCTTCGCCACTGCGTCGGGCGCGTCGGCGAAGAGGTCGAATTTTTCGAAGAAGGTTTCCAGGGTCATGGGCGGGCGGCGAGGAGGGCTTGCCACATCGGGCGGGTCTGCCAGTCGGGCGGAAAGCCCATCTCGGGAATGAGGTCAGGGTGCAGGGTGCGTAGAAGGCGGGTGAGGCGTTGCGGCCAGTGAGTGGCGGGCTCAATGCACTGCACCAGATACACGAGCAGGATGAGGGAGTTGTGAATGCGGCGGAAGTTGCCGGTGCCGGGCGGGGTGAAGAAGTTGGGATGCAGGTGCGCGGGCTTCTTTTTGGGAAGCTGGAAGGTGACGACGAATTTGCGATTCCACAGGCGGCTGTGATGGGCGGCGGTGTTTCGCAAGACACAGAGGTGGTGCAGGAGAGAGCAGAAGATCTTCTCATCCATCTGGTAGCTGTCAGCGATGGCCTGGCGGAGAGCGGGGTCATGAAGCTGACCGATAAGATTGGAGGTGTTGCCGAAGGAAGCGACCTCGGCTACGACCCATGCGGGCGGCCAGGGCATGCCAAGCGTGCCTTTGTGGTGCTTGATGAACTCTTCTTTGCTGCGGCTCATTTCCGAATCCAGCTTCGTCAGCGTCCGGGCGTGGATGAGAGCATCGCCAAAGTGACGATTTTCGGTATAAGCGAGAGGACCCAGTTTGTGTCCCACTTCATAGGCCCAGCGGGAGCGGGCGGAGACCTCAACCCGCTTGCAGGCCTCCATGACGAGCTGCCGCAGGCTGCGGTCGAAGTGATAGAGGTCCCAAAGCTGGGCAAAAGTAGTGCCTGGGCGGAACTGGTCGGGCGTGCCCGGCAGGGTGAACGAGAAACGGTAAGCAGAGAGCCGGTAGTAGTTGTGGTGCTCCAGGATGTGCAACGCGAGGGGTTCATCAGAGACCACCAGTCCACGCGATTTGAGCTGATCCAACTGCTGCTGGTAGGTGAAGGCCGGTTTACTCATGCGGGCCTCCTTTCACTCGAATGGTCCAGGCAAAAAGTAACCCCCCTGGTGCGCATCGTGGAGAGGCGTGGGGGGTATTGTTGAAGCTATAGTGTGCCATGAGCGAGAGTGTTCAACATTTTTATGTATTTGCGGCAAAAAGTTATAAACCGGCAGCTTGTACAAACTGGCTTTTAATTGGTCTGGAGCACTTACGGAGAATATCACCTATTCCCACGCAAGCAGTGTGTGCCAGAGGGATCACGATCTTGTGGCGGTCAGGGCGTGGTGGAGTTCCTGTTTCAACTTCATGCGTGTCTCGACGATCTGGGCGAGAAGCTTTTCATACTCCGGCAGGAGATGATCGACATCTCCGGGGCCTTCTTCGGTGCTGTGCGGGTTCTTGAGGTCGAGATTGAAGCCGTTGGCCTTGATTTGGTCGATGGAGACACGCCAGGCACGCTCGTTTTCGACGCGGGACTGGAAGCCATCGGCCTCGCTGCCCCACCAGGCTTTGATGGGATCGAACTCCTCGATGCGGATGGGTTTGCCCTTGTTGTAGCTCTTGGCACCGGGCGGATAGGGGTGCTCGTAATACCAGACGTGGGTGGTGGGCGCTCCCTTGGTGAAGAAGAGGAGGTTCGTGCGGATGCCGGTGTAGGGATTGAAGACACCATTCGGCAGGCGGACGATGGTGTGGAGGTTGCACTCGGTGAGGAGGGCCTCTTTGATTCGCGTTTTCACGCCTTCGCCGAAGAGGGTGCCGTCGGGCAGCACGAGTCCGGCGCGGCCGCCGGGCTTCAGCAGCTTCATGAGGAGCACGAGGAAGAGGTCGGCGGTCTCGCGGGTGCGGAACTCGGCGGGGTAGTTCGCCTCGATGCCGTCCTCCTCCATGCCACCGAAGGGCGGATTGGTGACGATGCAGTCCACCCGCTCCTTTGGCCCCCAATCCCGCAGTGGGCGGGCGAGGGTGTTGTCGTGGCGGACGTTCGAGGGGACGTCGATGCCGTGCAGGAGGAGATTCGTCATGCACAGGACGTGCGGGAGGTGCTTCTTCTCGATGCCGGCGAAGCATTCCTGGATGCTGCGCTCGTCGGCCTCGGTCTTCGCCTGCTTCCGCAAATGCTCGATGGCACAGACGAGGAAGCCGCCGGTGCCGCAGGCAGGATCGAGCACGCTTTCCCCGAGGCGGGGATCCACCTGCTCGACGATGAACTGGGTGACGGCACGCGGCGTGTAGAACTCACCGGCGTTGCCTGCGGACTGGAGGTCCTTGAGGAGCTTCTCGTAGATGTCGCCAAACATGTGGCGGTCATCGGAGGCGTTGAAGTCGATGCCGTTGATCTTGTTGATGACCTGCCGCATCAACGTGCCGTTCTTCATGTAGTTGTTGGCACCATCGAAGGCGGCCTTGATGAGCGTGACGATGTCGCCACTGCCGGAGAGCACTTTTAGTTTGGGCAGCAGGTCGTTGTTGGCAAAGGCGAGCAGTGCGTCGCCTGTGATGCCTTCTTCATCGG
>JBJONJ010000022.1:0-5729 GCA_046051905.1 Verrucomicrobiota bacterium | reverse complement strand
CGAGAAGGAAAAGGTGGAGAGCGCCCTGTTCATTGGCGCCGGGGCCTTTGGCATGCCGGAAAATGTCTCGCGTGACTTCCCCGAGGCGTCCGTGGATGTGGTGGAGATTGACCCGCAGGTCATTGAGGTGGGAAAGAGGTTCTTCAAACTGGACGAGCATCCCAAAGTGATGGCGCATGCCGCGGACGCTCGTCGTTTCCTGAATCTGGCGGGTGAGAAGAAGTGGGACCTCGTGTTTGGAGATGCCTACAACGGCCGCCACGCCATCCCGGCGCATCTGGCCACGCAGGAGTTTTTCCAGCAGATCGCCGATCACCTCACGTCGGACGGTGTTTACGTCATGAACATCATCGCGAGCGTGAACGGGCCGCAGTCAGAGCTCACGTCGGGGATGATGAGCACGTTGAGAAAGGTGTTTCCGCACGTCGAGGCTTTCGCCGTGGGCGGTCGGCCGGACCAGACCCAGAATGTGATCCTGCTGTGTTCGCGGCAGGATCTGAAGCCGCGCATTGCTTATCGCTACTTTGCCCGCGGCTCCTGGCAGCAGCGGCTGACGAGCCGCCTTGTGCCCACCGGTCAGCATCCAAAGCCAGGTCTGGCCTTCACCGATGACCACAATCCGGTGGATGCGATCATTGCCCGGGGCTTGCTGGAGTAGCCGCGAGGACCTCAGCGGGTCACCGCAGGGAAAGGATCAGCACCTGACGAGTCCACGAAGAACTCACTGGCCTCCCCATCGGGGATGCCGGCATTGCGGATGCCTTCGAGGCGGCGGCGGCTGCCACGCTCGGTGGAAGGGCGGTTCGCGGTGCGCTGGATGAAATCAGTGATCACCGGCGCGGCGACGACGGCACTGGCGGCCAGCAGCGTGAGGGCGATCACATTGGAGGACCCCCGGCGCATGCCCCGGCCAAACAGGATGCCCAAGGCGCAGCCGGCGGCCGCAGGGGCGATGACGTTGGCGTAGGTCTCGTAGTTCAGGGCGGGGTTCTCTTGCTGCATGAGCAAACATAAGCCCGACGCGAACAAACTCCAAAGAGGAATTTGCCCGAACCTTGCTCCTTGGCTAAGAACCGCGCACTCATGAGCAAATCCGTCCTCCCCAAACGCTACGCCCTCATTCTCGCCGGAGGCAGCGGCCAGCGCTTCTGGCCCATCTCCCGCGACGCCCAGCCCAAGCAGCTTTTGAAGCTCTTTGGAGACAAGACCCTCCTCGAGCTCACCATCGAACGTCTCGACGGCATCGTGCCGAAGGAAAACATTCTGATCCTCACCAACAAGCAGCAGGAGGCCACGGTGCGCTCGATCATCAAGACGCTCCCGGCCGAAAACATCGTGGCTGAGCCAGAAAAACGCGACACCGCCCCAGCCATCGCTCTCGCCGTAGGCTGGGTGGTGGCCCGTGATCCGATGGCGACGATGATCGTGCTTCCGGCGGATCATTTGATCGAGAACAAGGCCGAATTCCAACGCGTGCTCAGCAATGCCTCCCTGGCCGCCGAGAACAGCGGAAACCTTGTCACCGTGGGCATCAAGCCCACCTGGCCCTGCCCCAGCTACGGCTATGTGGAGCGCGGCCGGAAGGCCAGCATCGGCGGCGTGGACGACCTTCCCGTGTGGGAGGTGGCCCGCTTCCGTGAAAAGCCCAATCCCGACCTCGCGGAGCACTTCATCAGCCAGGGAAACTTCCTCTGGAACGCCGGCATGTTCATCTGGACGATTCCCGCCATCTTCAGCGAGCTGAGCCGCCACTGCCCCGTGCTCGCCGACTTCGTTTCCGAGCTCCGCGGCTCCAAAGACTTCTCCGCCACCGTGGCGAAGCAGTTCAGCAAGCTGCCCAAACTCTCCATCGACTACGCCTTGATGGAAAAGGCCACCCGCGTGCTGAACATCGAAGCCACCTTCGACTGGGATGACGTGGGCAACTGGACCAGCGTGGGCCGCTATCTCAAAGCGGATGACGATGGCAACCAGCACAACTGCGCCTTCTCCCAGCAGGAAGCCTCCAACAACATCGTCTTCACCCAGACCGGCCAACATGTGGCTCTCATCGGCGTGCAGGATTTGATCATCGTCGCCTCCAAGGACGGCCTGCTCGTGGCCGACCGTGCTCGTGCGGAAAACATCAAAAAGCTCGTCGATGGCCTGCCGTCGGAGCTGCGATGAAAAATGACGAATGACGAGATCCGAATGACGAAAGAAGTCCGAAGCCCAAAGGTCGAAGTCTCACGCCCGCTCACGGCAGGACAGTCGCCATTCGTCATTCCCTAATTCGTCATTCCCCATGTCCCGCATCCTCGCCATCGATCACGGCACCGTGCGCATCGGCCTGGCGCTGAGCGATGAGCTGGAGCTCGTGGCGAATCCCTTCAAGACGCTCGATGCTCATCACGAGCCGGAGCGTGCCATCGCCCGCCTCGTGCAGGAGAAACACATCGCGAAAATCGTCATCGGCATGCCCTTCCGCATGGATGGCCAGCGCGGCGAGGCAACCGAGCGAGTCGAAAAATTTGCCGACAAGCTCGGCAAGGAGCTGCGGCATGAGATTCCCATCGAGTTCGTCGATGAACGCCTTTCCTCCGTCGAGGCCGAGGCCTCACTCTCGCGTTCCGGCATCACCGATCGGAAAGAGCGCAAAGAAGTCGTCGATCAGCTCGCCGCGGTGGTGATCCTGCAGGACTACCTGAACACCCAACGCGGCCCCGAGGGCTTCCTGCTACCCGATGAATCCTTCGAGATGCCCTGGAGCGGTGAAAAACCACGGAGAAGGCGTTGAGGCCATTCATCAGCAGTGATGTGCCCCGCGAGTGTTTACATAGAGAGAGTAGAGACTCTGTGAGGCGGTGATGAAGAGGCGGTTCCGCTTCGGGCCGCCGAAGCAGACGTTGCTGGCGGTCTCGGGCAGCTTGATGAAGCCGATGAGCTTGCCCTCCGGGTTGAAGACGTGGACACCATCGTAGCCGTCGCCGATCCAGCCAGCGCTGCACCACAGATTGCCCTCCACATCGCAGCGAATGCCGTCGGAGTTGCCCTTGGCTTTGGGGTCGGCGAGCTGGCCTTTGTTGGTGGCGAAGATCTTGCCGTTTTTCACCGTCTTGCCTTCCACGTCATAGACGCGGATGTTCTTCGGGCTGCCGGTATCGACGATGTACACCTTCTTGTAATCGGGTGAGAAGCAGAGGCCGTTCGGCTTTTCGAGGTCCTCGGTGATCTTGGTGATCTCGCCGCTCGGGTCGATGCGATAGACGGACTCCTTGAGGAAGAGTTCCCCTTTGTTTCCCTCGTAGTCCATCATGCTGCCGTAGCCGGGATCAGTGAACCAGATGGAGCCATCGGGATGCACCGCGCCGTCGTTGGGAGCGTTGAAGGGTTTGCCGTCGAATTTTTCGGCCAGCACGGTGATCTTGCCATCGAGTTCATAGCGCACCACGCGGCGCGTGGCGTGCTCGAAGCTGATCTGGCGGCCTTGCAGGTCAAAGGTGTTGCCATTGCTGTTGTTGGCGTTGTTGCGCATCACGCTCACATGACCGTCCTCGGGCAGCCAGCGCATCTGGGCGTTGTTGGGGATGTCGCTCCACACGAGATAGTTGCCAGTGCCGTTCCAGGCAGGGCCTTCGGCCCAAAGCATGCCGGTGTGGAGGCGGCGGATGGGGGCGTTGCCTTGAACGAGCTTCTCAAAGGCGGGATCGAGCGCGATGACATCGGGATCGGGATAGCGTTCGGGCGTCTGGCCGGTCCAGTCGCGGGCGAGAGCGGAGGTGGCCGTAGCGGCGACGAGGGAGCTGAGGAAGGAACGGCGGTCGGTGGTCATGGCGGCGGCGTTTTTAGCGAGTCGTGGCAAAAAACGCACGAAATTATGAATCTGTGCGGCTAAATTGAGTGAACAATGATTCTGCCGCGTGATCTTACGCACGGCCGATCCACCTCCCGCATGCCACCGGTATCCAATTCCCCTGAACCCAGCTTCGAAGCGCCCGCGACGAAGACGTGGGTGGCATGGATACGAAACAAATTCCTCGCTGGTCTCGCCCTCGCCGCGCCGCTGATCGTCACCTTCTGGATTCTGCAGTTCGTTTACGGATTGCTGCACGGATGGGCGGAAGGCTTGCTCGGTTACATTGCCGAGATGGCGAAGGAGATTGTCGGTCATGATGTGATCAGCCTCGAAGATCCGTTGGTGAAGCGCATCACGGCCTTCGCGGGCTTCATGCTGCCGCTCGTCGTGGTGGCCAGCCTCGGTGTGCTGGCCACGAACGTCATCGGTGCCCGCGTCGTGCATGCCACGGACAAACTGCTGCTGCGGGTGCCGATGGTGGCGGTCATTTACAAGACGCTGAAGCAGGTGATCGACGCTTTTCGCGGCTTTGGAGCGAAGCAGAACCTCAAACGCGTCGTTTACATCGAGCAAGGCGGGGGCGTGCGCATGCTCGGCTTTGCAACAGGCCAGTTCACTGACACGCAGACTGGCAAGGCCATGACCTGCGTGCTCGTGCCCACCTCCCCCAGCCCGATGACGGCCATCCTGCTCATCGTGGACACGGACAAGATCATCGACGCACCGATCAGCGTGGAGGATTCGATGAAGATGATCCTTTCCGGTGGTCTCGTGGGCCCACAGGCCACCGTGCCTCCGCTGAATCAGAAGCCAGCCACGGCCGAACCCGAGACGAAACCGAAGGAAGAGGAGAAGAAAACGCAGCCGCTGCTGCCCGTGGGCTTGCCGCGTGCGGAGGACTTTGATTCCGGCGACAACGACATCCTCGCCGAGGCCCTCCGCGCCGAACCACGCACCCGCCGCTGGCTTCCGGGACTGGGCTGGAAGAAGAAATAACTCATGCAGGCCGCTGTTTTCGCGATTCTGAGCCTTTTGGCGCTCAATGCATGGCTTCAGGCGAAATCGCGATGGCGGTGGCAGTTGCGTCTCGTGACGCTGGAGTTTGGTCACTGGCTCTCGCTGGTCTGCGCAGGCCTCGCGGCATGGCACTGGGCTTTTCTACTCTTCGCGATCGTGTTTCTGCGTCCCGCCTGGCAAGCCTCGCGGATCGCGAAGAAGCATGCCCTGCCCTTTTCATGGCTGCAGCTCTGGCTTCCGCGACGCGAGGGCCAAAACGTGATCGTCACGCGGACCTGTGCCTTCGAGCACGACGGTGAAAAGATCGACGTGGTGGTTTACACGCCCGCTGGTGACGTGGCCGATTTTTTCCAAAAATCGAGCCCTCAGCCTCCCCAGGCTCGATTTTCGGAGAAAATCGGCCACCCTCCAAAACGCCGCTGCATCGTGGCGCTGCACACGGGCGGTTGGGACAGCGGTGATCCGGGCGAGTTTCCCGCCGCCAACCGCGAACTGGCCGCCCGTTGCGATGTCGTCATCTGCTCGGTGGGCTATCGCCTTGCTCCAAAGCATCCCTGGCCCGCTCAAGCCGAAGACACCCGCCGCGCCATCGCGTGGGTGCGTGAAAACGCGGCCTCGCTCAGCATTGATGCGGACAATTTGATCCTGCTCGGCCGCAGCGCTGGGGCACAGATCGCCACCGCGTGCGCCTTTGGCATGCCGGAGCTTCGCGTGAGCACCTGCATCGCTGTGTATGGTCCGCCGGACATGTTCTTTGCGCGAAAGTGGTCCTACCCCGATGACATCCTGAAGTCCCTCAAGCTCGTGCAGCAATACATGGGCGGCGATCCTGAGGACGTGCCGGAGGCTTACCGCACCGCCTCCGCCAGTGAATTTG
>JBJONJ010000021.1:0-2746 GCA_046051905.1 Verrucomicrobiota bacterium | reverse complement strand
GAGGTCACGCCTTCGGCTTCGGCTTCATAGCTGAGAAGGATACGATGACGAAGGATGTCCGGGGCGAGGTCCTTGATGTCCTGCGGGGTGACGTAGTTGCGACCATGCAGGAAGGCCTGGGCCTTGGCAGCGAGGGCGAGGTTGATCGTGCCACGTGGCGAGGCACCGCAGCGGATCAGCAGCTTGAGGTGCGGGGCCACGTTCTCCGGGAAACGGGAGGCATGGATGATGGACACGATGTAGTCGCGGATCTTTTCATCCATATACAGGCCGTTCACGATCTTCCGGCTGGCCACGACATCCGCCACGTTCGTGATGGAGTTCACATCGAGCTTTGGCGCGGAGGTGGCCATGGCATCGAGCACCTGGCGTTCCTCGCTTGGCGTGGGATAGGTGACGCGCACTTTGAAGAGGAAGCGGTCAAGCTGGGCTTCTGGGAGTGTGTAGGTGCCTTCTTGGTCGATGGGGTTCTGCGTGGCGAGCACCATGAAGGGATCGGAAAGCTTGTGCGTGACCTCCCCGATGGTCACCTGGCGCTCCTGCATGGCTTCGAGCAGCGCGGATTGCACCTTCGCCGGGGCGCGGTTGATTTCATCGGCCAGCACGAGGTTCGAGAAAATGGGCCCGAGACGCGGGGTGAAGGTGCCGTCCTTCGGGTGATAGACCATCGTGCCGATGACATCGGCCGGGAGGAGGTCCGGCGTGAACTGGATGCGCTGGAATTTGGCATTGAGCGTGCCGGCCAGCGTGCGCACGGCGAGCGTCTTGGCGAGACCGGGCACGCCTTCGAGCAGCACGTGGCCGTTGGTCAGCAGGGCGACGAGCAGGCGGTCCACGAGGTCCGTCTGGCCGACGAGCACCCGGGCGATCTCTTTTCGCAACGGTGCCACCCACGAGGAGGCTTGGGCGATGGCGTCCTGATCAGGAACATTCGGAACGGCTGGAACAACCGGGGCGGCAGGAATGGCAGGAGGGGTGGCGGAATCGGACATGAAGACGTGAGGTACAGGTCAACGGGAGCGGCGGGGGCGTCAACCATGCAAAACGGAGACACCGGACCTTCCCGGAGTGCGCCTCCCTTAACGCCGCAGATGCCGGAAGATGCTCGAAACGATGTAAAAATTTGCGGAAGGCACGCCGATGACCGCCCCCTGCCGGCCCCCTGCCCGGCACCAGCCCGCCCCTCTCCACCGCCTTGATCCGTTTCGTCCCCAGCCAGGCGGCCTGAGCCATGACGCGGCAGAGTGAGGCGGAGGCCGAACGTAGCCGACACGAACCGGGAAGAACCGAGCGGAGCGAAGGTAGCCAGCCACAGGCTGCCCGCAGGGCGCAGGTCCCGTGAGGCGGGGGCTGAGGCAAAGTAACTGCACACTACTCCGCATTGTGTCGTAGTTACCGTCCCAGGTGCGGAGCTGGCGAGTTGTGCGAGCCACACTCAACAAGCGGTAGGTTCCACGGGTGCGAATCGGAGGCGAGGAACGAGCCGAGATAGACAACGAGGAACGAGTTGCCCGAAGGGCGAGATGAGCGAAGCGAACGAGTCAACCTGCGGCGTTACGGAAAGCCGCACTGTTCCTTGCAGTGGGGGTTGGAGAGGGCGGAGCTTGTCGGTGGTGGGCAATGGGCGGAGCCGCGAGCTTTGCGAAGCGCTGGAGTTGGCTGCCATGACGTTGCAGGCCGATCACTTGCGCTTCTTCACTAGCAACCACAGCAGGCCAATTACTGCGACGATCATCACGACCCACACAGGCCACGATATTGATGAAGATGATTCTTCGCTCGTTGTCGCTGGCTTCGATTCGGGTGCTTTCGGCGCTGGCAAAGGTTTCACAGTGGGAAGCGAAGGCAGAGGCCGCGAATCGGACTGTGGAGTGTTGTTGGGCTGGATTGATTGACCGGGGTTGGGCGTCTCGCTTACCTTGGATGCAGGCGCCTGGATGGGCAGGCCAAGACTCGTTTTTGCAAAGCTAATGGCCTCAGCAAGAGTTCGCTCAGGTAACAGCTCTTTGACCGTTCCCTGCGGCCAAACAGAGCACAGTCCGTATGTTGGCTGAAGGGTGCGGTTCAAAGGATCCAATTTTCCAACAAATAAAAAATCGCTGCTCCCCACAAGATGAGCAAGGTAATCGAAAGAAAAAGCTTCTTCGTTGTAAGGTGATGACAAGCTAACGGTGTCGCCTTGACGATAGCTGCCCTTGAGGACTTCCTTGAAGACCACAGTCCAAACACCCTCTTTCTTTGAGAGCTTTGCAACCGCGACTGCATCAGCCGAAGACAACATCTCTGAGGGTGTAGGAACAGCAATCTCTGTCGCATACAGTGCGTGGGAGAGTGCGACCAAAATTGAAAGTGTTTTGAGTTTAGTCATCCCATTTATCGATTGTTTTGTGGTTCTTGCCGGGGTTGCCCCAGTCGTCCCTTGCTCTCTTGTTTTCATCGTGTTGCTGATCCGAATAATTGATGGCTTCAGACTCAATCTCAGAAGGCACTTTCAACGGACTTGGAATAGCCCACGAACTTGGCCAATTCCGAGAAGTGGTTGTTAAATGAGTCAAATCGACATCATCACCATGCCCTAATTCACCTGGACCAGTTGCAACTAGATTGTCGATGGTTCCATCTCCATCATCGTCAATGCCTGACACGCCAGGCTTCCCATCACCACCAGTTGTCCAGTGGTTGTGATTCGCACCTTGATTGAATGACCATCCGTTGCGCGATGGTCCAGCTTGTCCAGTTGCAACTA
>JBJONJ010000020.1:0-6190 GCA_046051905.1 Verrucomicrobiota bacterium | reverse complement strand
TTCAGCATCGCGGAGATCCATCAGGATGCGAGTGAGAAGGACAAGGCGATTCTGGCTTACCAAAAGGTCGTCGACAATTATCCCGGCACCTCGCAAGCGTCCGAGGCGCAATTCCGCATTGCCTCCATCAGTAACGTGGCCGCCCAGCGCAGCGAAGACGCCTCCAACCTGATTGCCACACGCGATGCGCTCAAAACGTACATGGCCGTGAATCCAGCGGGCGAGCGCAAGCAGGAGGCCGAGCAGATCCTGCGCCAGGTGAACACAGCCGAGGCGAACCAGTCCCTCAGCATCGCCAAGTTTTACCGCATACAGAAGAAAACCGTCGCCGCCGCCATGTACCTGAACGAGGCGGTCAAATTCGGCTCACCTGAAGTCTCGGCGGAAGCACGTGAAATCCTCGCTGAACTCGCCGCGGAAGATCCGGATGGCGTCTCCCAGTCCCGCCGCGGCCAACCCGAGCAGGACTTCACCAAACTTGCTTCGAAAGACCTCAAATCACGCCCGGATTACGTCGGTCCGATGGCTCCAGAACTCGCACGACTGGCCGAAAAACCCCGCATGCGCGCCGGGAACGATTCTTTCATGCCCATCCCGCTGACCGAACCTGCGCTGCCCTTGCAGCCCGGAGGCGCAAGCCCGCTTCCAGGCTCTTTGCTCCCCACCCTGCCCGAAACGGACAAGCCAGCGCTTCTCCCTGTGCCGACGCCGAATTCCAGCCCCCCCCCCGTGCCGACAGCCCCCAAGCCCGCCCCGTAATCTCCCCAGCCTGCTAGCCTTCAACCAGTCCCGCCGCGTTCTGTCATCGCTCTCGCATGAAACACTTTTTCTGCCTGCCCCTCGCTGTCTGCCTTCTCTTTCCAGCCTGCGCAGGCTACCAACTTGGAGCACAAAAGCCGGCCAAGCTCCGTGAGATCCGCACCTTGGCGGTCCCGGCTTTTGATAATCTCACTCTCGAGCCGCGTGTGGGAGTGAATGCCACGAATGCCGCCATCAAATGGATCCAGAATCACGGCTCCTATGAAATCGTCCCACGCAGTCAGGCGGATGCCGTGCTGAAAGCCACCGTGCGCAATGTTTATCGCCGCCAGTTACGCTCCGATCGCACGAACACCCTGCGTACCTCGCAGATGCAGGTGACGATCGAGATTCAATACTCCATCGAGGATATCAGCGGTCGGCCACTCTACAGCAATTACGTCACTGGGGACACCCAGATGCTGATCGACCCCAACCTGCAGCTCTCTGAAACCCAGGCGTTGGAGGACGCCGCCCAACGCGCCGCCATCAACCTCGCCAATGACATCTGCGAAGGCTGGTGATACAGACGAAGAGTTTCCCGAGCTCCCCAGCGGTCTGGTGGAACAGCCCGAGGAAGATCCTTTCGAGGCTCCACAGCCTTCTCACCGGCTATCCGCCGGACTTCACCTCGTGGCCACGCCTATTGGCAATCTGGGCGACATCACGCCACGAGCCGTCGATACCCTGCGAAACGCCGACCTCATCGCCTGCGAGGACACCCGGCACTCCGGCATGCTTTTGAAGCATCTCGGCATCAAGGCACGGCTCATCAGCCTCAACGAGCACAACGAGGCGCAGCGCATCCCCCAGCTCATCGATCACATGAGCTCAGGTGGGAGTGTGGCGATGATTTCGGACGCGGGCATGCCCACGATCTCCGATCCCGGCCAGCGATTTGTGGCAGCCACCGTCGGGGCGGGCTTTGCCATCGATAGCCTTCCTGGTCCCAGCGCGGTGCTCACGGCCTTGTCCGCGAGCGGCCTGCCGACAACGCCATTCTATTTCGGTGGCTTTTTGCCGCACAAAAAAGGCGCCCGCACCACCGAGTTGAATGCCGCATTGGCCCGTGAAGCGACCAGCATTTACTTTGAGAGCCCTTACCGCATTCTCGATACGCTTGAAATCCTCGCCACAGCCTCGCCGGAGCACCGAATCGTCGTCGCCCGCGAGCTGACGAAGAAATTCGCCGAGTTTCAACGTGGCACGGCCACCAAGGTGCATGCCCATTTTCAGATCAAGGCGCCAAAGGGTGAGTTCACCCTACTCATTGCTCCCGCCTCTCCCCCCAAATGGCTGACGTGGTGAGAATCACCTTACCTTTCCGAGAACAAATCCCACTTTTGCCTCGTTTTGCTTTTTTCTCCCGCACACCCATGAAATCGACCGCCTCGCTCTTCGCCCTCGCTTTGCTTGCCACCGCCGCCAGCGCTGAAAACTGGCCTAACTGGCGCGGCCCCAACCAGGATGGCTCCAGCAGCGAAACCGGTCTTATCGCCAAGTTCAGCCCCAAAGAGGGGGTGAAGTGGGCAGCGGATGTTCCGGGCATCGCAGCCTCCGTTCCGGTGATCTGGGGGGATGACATTTTTATCACTGCGCCCATTGTCGCCGAGAAGAAGCTCGTCGGCCTTTGCTATGACAAGCAGAGCGGCAAAGAAAAGTGGCGAACCACCATCTCCGAGGGCGATGAAGTGCAGTGGGATGACAAGAGCAACCTCGCCAGCCCTTCCGCCGCCACCGATGGCGTGCGCGTTTATTTCCTGTTCGCCAATGCCATCGCCGCCGCATGTGATTTCAGCGGCAAGATCCTATGGAAGCGCGACTTCAAGGAGACGCACGGTGCCTTCGCCACCCAGTGGACCTATGGCAGCAGCCCCACCATCGACAGTGGCAAGCTTTACATTCAGGTGCTCCAGCGGAACGAAACCTTCAAGTTTCAGGACAAGTTCGAAAAAGGCACACTCGGCAAGGACATGAGCAGTTACGTCCTCGCCATCGATCCAGCCACCGGGAAGGACATTTGGAAACACATCCGTCCCAGCCTTGCCTCCGTCGAGTCGCTTGAAGCCTTCAGCAGCCCCGTCTTCACCACCTACAAAGACCAGCGTCTCATGCTGATCTCTGGCGGAGACACGCTCACCATCCACGATGCCGCCACGGGCAAGGAGTTCTCCCGAATCGCCACCTGGAATCCGCCGGGCGAGAGCTACAACAAATTCTTCCGCCTGGTCCCTTCTCCCGTGGTCGGTGATGGCATCGCCATCGTCTGCGCACCAAAGAACTCGCCCGTCTTCGCCTTACCGCTGGATGCCAAAGGCGAGACACAGCCCGTCTGGCAGACCGAGCCGAAAGGCGTCACCAGCGATGTTCCCACCCCTGCCTACTACAAAGGCAAATTCTACGTTCTCGACGGCGGCAAGAAGCTCCTCAGCTGCCTCGAACCCAAGACCGGCAAGGTGCTCTGGACAGGCGAACTCGGTGGCAAAACCAAATTCGAGAGCAGCCCGACCGTGGCGGATGGTAAGGTGTATTGCATGAACTTCTGGGGTGAGGTTTACGTCGCCAAAGCAGACAGCCCGCAGTTTGAACTGCTCTCCGTCAATGAGATGGGAAATGGCTCCAAACCCAACGGCAATGCCGAAAGCGTGCGCGCCGCCATCTCCGTGAGTGACAGCAGCCTCTTCATCCGCACCCAGGACAAGCTGTATCGTGTGGGCAAGTGACTCACAGATGATCCCTCAAGCTGATGACCTTCCTTAACATCGCTTTGCTGGCGGGCGCGGCGGCCTTCCTCATCCCGCTGCTCATCCATCTGCTCAACAAGCGGAAGGTGGTCACTGTGCGCTGGGGTGCGATGCATCTGCTTCACGAGGTGATCCGGCAGAAGAAGCATAAAATGAAGATCGAGCAGCTTCTGCTGCTCATCACCCGCGTGGCGATTCCCATCATCCTCGCGTTGTGTCTGGCTCGTCCGGTGCTCACCGCGCTGCGTTCGCTTGGCATGGGCAGTTCGTCGCTCATCGTGATGCTGGATGACTCCTTCTCGATGCGTGCTCCGGCAGAGAAAACATCTGTGGCAGGTGCCAGCGTGGCCGACACGGCACGCCACGATCTTCAACAAATCACCGAAGGCCTTCCCGGCGGCTCCGCAGCGCAAATCGTGCTCAGCGGCGGTTCGCCGCGCCAATTGCTCGATCAACCGACTACCGCACTCGACCTCGTTCCGAAGAAGCTCGCTGAGGTTCCGTCGATGTCCGGCCCGGTTTCGGCCAATGACGCGTTTCAGGCCGCCACGAGCGCTTTGAAGGATGCACCGAACGCCGCGCGTGAAATCGTCGTCGTGTCCGATTTCCAAGAAGCCGATTGGAAAGCCATCGCGGACGGCGCGGCACTGCCAGCGCTTGAAAACCTTTCCAAACAGGAGCCAAAGCCGCAAATCACCTTTTACCGCATCGGCAGCGATCTCGCCGAAAACCTCAGCATCGCCTCCGCGGACCTCTCCGCGCTCGTCGCAGCCGAAACACAGCCCATCGGCGTGCGCGTGCGCATCAAGAACCACGGCAAAAGGCCCTGGCAGGACATTCCCGTGCATCTGGAGGCCGATGGCACACGACTGCGCACCGCACGTGTCTCCCTCGCGCCGGAAGGCGAGGCGGTGTTGAGCTTCACGCATGCTTTTGACAAGGTGGGTGACCACTCGCTGTCCGTGCGCCTCGAAGTCGACAGCTTCAGCGATGACAACGCCTTCCACAGCGTCGTGCAGGTGCGCAATCAGCTCGATGTGCTGCTCATCGACGGCAAGCCTGGCACCACGCCGCTCGAGGGCGCGGCTGATTTCCTCGAGCTCGCCCTCACGCCGCACACCGCCGCTGCGAACTCGCTCAAAGACCTCATCCGCACGCGCAAAGTGGATCTGCGCAAGCTTCGTCGCGATGACTTCAAAACGGCGGAAGTCATTATCCTCGCCGATTGCCAGCGCATTCAGGGCAACGACCTCGCGGAACTCGACAAGTTCGTGAAAGCCGGCGGCGGTCTTCTCATCTTCGCCGGGCCGGAGATCGACATCGACTACTACAATCGCGAACTCTTCCGCAAAGGCGAGGGCCTGCTGCCCGCCGCCATCAAAGGCATGGCCCGCGCCGAGATCGCCGACTCGCCCGCCCGCGTGCTCATGCAGCGCCTCACGCATCCCAGCGTGCTCTACTTCAACGATGCCCGCGGCGGCCGATTGCAGGACGCGGAATTCAGGAGTTGGATCGAATTCGCCCCGCCGCCGAACGAAAACACGCAGCGCATCCTCAGCCTTGATCTCAATGTGCCGCTGCTCCTCGAAAAGAAGCTTGGCCAGGGTCGCGTCATCGCCTGCGCCACCACCGCGAACGCCGAGTGGACCAATCTGCCGCTGCAGCCCTTCTTTGTGCCGCTCATGCAGCGCCTCACGACCTACCTCGCCACCGAGGGCAGCGCACCCGCGTGGCAGCTCGTCGGCTCCACGCTGCGTGTGAACCTCGAAAAGGCCGAACTGGGTGCTGAATTCACGCTTCGCGATCCCACCGGCCAGTCGCAGACACTCAAGAGCCAGCAGGAAGGCGATAAAGTCTTCGTCCAAAGCCCGCCCATCGCCCAGCCGGGCATTTTCGTCCTCCAAGGCGTCGGCACCGGTAAAACCACGCTCCTCGCCTTCAACACCGACAACACCGAAAGCGACCTCAAACCGCTCCCGGTCGATCAAATCAAAAAGATCGCTGACCGCCACGAAGCGGCCTTCGCCGACTCGCTCACCAGCTACCAAGCCCTCGACCGCACACGCCGTCATGGCAGCGAACTGTGGCAGCCGCTACTCATCGCGCTGCTTGCCCTGCTGTTCTTTGAAGTGCTGCTCCAGCAGCGCATTGCACGAGGCTGAAAGACCTCAAAGCATGGTATTCTCAAGTCCCTGCACTTCCTTTTTCACGAGAGCGCCGACGCGGTGCTTGGCGAGGTAAACTTGGGCGGCGTTGATTCCGAGGGCTTCGGCAGTCTTTTTGACTCCCCACCCCTTCATCACATAGCAGTCAAATATCTGAAACTGACGCGGTGACACTTTTGCTTTCACGCGTTCGAGGGCGGCGGCGGTGATGTTGTCACGCCATTCGCGGTCCCAGATCTTCTCGAGCATGTTGTCCTTCTCCTGCGAGAGACGCTCAACGATACTCATACCATGGTCTTCGCTATCCGCATTGCCTTGGTCGGCGAGCGAGGGCTGGCGTTTGCGGGCACGGAAAACATCAAGGATGCGCCAGCGGGTCATCTGGAGCAGCCAGGCCTTGAAGGAGCCGGCGCGGGGGTCGTATTGACCTTTCTGCACCTGTCGGGCGATGGCGATGATGGTTTCCTGGATCACATCAAAGGA
>JBJONJ010000019.1:0-4190 GCA_046051905.1 Verrucomicrobiota bacterium | reverse complement strand
CGAACGCGCCGCGAAGGCCATGCGCATCACCAAGATCGAGGACAAAACGCCCAAGATCATGACCTTGAAGCCCGAAGAGGCCCTCGCGGCTGTTTTGAAGGAAAAAGGCAACGTGGCGCTCGGTGAGCAAATCTTCACCAAAGCCACCTGCGTGGCCTGCCACACCGTGAAGGAGACCGAAGCCCAAAAAGGCCCCTACCTCGGCAACATCGCCCAAACCTACAAGCGCCCCGACCTGGCCCAAAACATCCTCGACCCGAACAAAACCATCGCCCAAGGCTTCGCCAGCGAGATGATCACGATGAAGGACGGCACCCAGCAAATGGGCTTCATCACGCTGGAAGGCGCAAATGAGGTCAAACTCCGCAACATCGCCTCCCAGGAGTTCACCTTCAAAACCGCCGACATCAAAGAGCGCCAAAAGCTCCCGATGAGCATGATGCCGCCCGGTTTGATGATGAACTTCACCGTGAAGGAGTTTGCGAGCCTGCTCGATTACCTGGAGTCGCTGGTGAAGAAGTGAGGTGATCGTTTCTAGTTTCAGGTTTCACGTTTCAAGAACTTGAAACCTGAAACGGAAGCTCACAGCACTTTCGCAAGCAGCGCGGCAAGCTCTTCCGTGCGTTCCAGTGTGTGCGTGGCGGCGACGCCCGGTGCGTGGTGGCTGAGGATGCGGATGGTGTTTGGCACACCGGCGTTCACGGCCATCTGAATGTCGCGGTCGTGATCTCCGACGAGCCAGCTTTGGGAGAGGTCGATGCCGTGCTCGTGCTGAGCTTGCAGGATCATCTCGGGGCTGGGCTTGCGGCAGGAGCAGGTGCCGGAGAGATGGGTGCAAGAGTAGATGCCGTCAAAGGCCGCGCCAGCGGGTGTCAGCGCCGCCTGCATGGACGCGTGGATGGCATCGAGTGTCTGCTGGCTCATGAGGCCCTTGCCCACGCCCTGCTGGCTGGTCACGAGGATGAGCTTGAAGCCACGCTGGCGGCATCGAGCGAGCGCCTCGATGATGCCGGTGCTGAGGTGAAAGTCCTCTTCACTCAGCACATAGCCATCGCCCGGCGATACGTTGACGACGCCATCGCGATCGAAAAACACGGCGGGCTGGAGCAGGGCGGGGGAGTCGTTCATGAGTCGCCGCGCAGGTTATCGAGCGCTCACGGCTTGGCAAAGCACGATGACTGCGGATTGAAACACGGTTATTCGCTGGGCGAGGTTCGGCTGAAGGTTACGATCAGCCACCCATGACTCGCTGGCTGCTCATTCTTCTTATGCTTACCCTAGTTGTCATCGTTGTTTATGGGGCGGACATGCGTCTATGATCCCGTTTTTTCCACCGGGTGCTGGCGTTCCGCATCTGGACAAGGGGCTGAACTTTGTGTGTATGGGCATGCTGGCCTGGGTGGCAAACATTGCCCTCAGGGATCGTCGACTCCTGCCACCTGCTCACCGCATCGCTGGCGATCTTTTTGATTGTTGCGGTAGTGGAATGCAGTCAGCGATGGTTTCTCACCTGCTCGTGCGATGCCTGGTGCCTCCTCGCGGATGCGCTGGGAATTGGCTGCGCCAGCCTGCTTTCGTCGGAGGTTGTGCATGAAAAACAGATGCTTTAAGCTACACGGACCCATGCCGCCCCCTCCCACCTCTCGCACCGGACTCGCCCGTGCCCTTTCCAAGCTGGGCTTTTGCTCCCGCAGCCGGGCGGCGGAGCTCATCCGCATGGGCAAGGTCAGCGTGAACCGCGTGGTGCGGAAGAATCCGGAGTTCCCCGTCGTGCTGGGCAAGGACATCCTCGTGATGGACGATGAGAGCATCAATCCCGCGAAGCAGGTCTATGTCATGCTCAACAAGCCTCGCGGCCTGGTCACCACCGCCTCCGATGAGCAGGGGCGGGACACTGTCTTCGCCTGTTTTGATGGAGCGCGGCTGCCGCATCTCTCCCCGGTGGGGCGGCTCGACAAGGCGAGCGAGGGCCTGCTGCTTTTCACCAATGACAATGTGTGGGCGGACGGTATCACGAACCCGGCCACCCAGCTCGATAAGACCTACCATGTGCAGGTGGAGGGCGCCGTGGACGAGGCGCGGATCGCCGTGCTGCGTCGCGGCATCCACGACGAGGAAGCCGGCGACCTCGTGGCGAAGGCGGTGAAGGTTTTGCGAACGGGTGAGAAGAACACCTGGCTCGAATTTGTGCTGGATGAAGGCCGCAACCGCCACATCCGCCGTCTGCTGGATGCCCTGGAAATTCCTGTGATGCGCCTTGTTCGAGTGAAGATCGGCCTGCTGAAGCTGGGAGAACTGCCAAAGGGAAAATGGCGTGAGCTCAGCCAGGGTGAGGTGGCGGCGCTGCGGCCTGCGAGATCCGGACGCGGTTGATTGGCACTGGCAAACCCGCAGTGCGCCGCCATCATCCTGACATGCGGTTTCTCCTTCTTTTGCTGTTCGTCTTGCCGGTCTCTGCTGTGGACCTCGTCACGCAGGCGCCGGGGAATGGGAAAACCGCCTTCACCTTCGACAAGAACGCCTGGAGCACGGACGAGACTGCGCGACGTCTCCCCATCGGCGTGTTTGATTCCGGCATCGGCGGTCTCACGGTGATGGAGGCGATCCTGAAGCTCGACGCGTTTCACAACGACACGCTCGCTCCAGGTGCGGATGGCGTGCCGGACTTCGCCGACGAGCGCTTCATCTACTTTGGCGACCAGGCGAACATGCCTTACGGCAATTACTCCGCCGCCGGACGCACCGATTACCTGCGTGAGCTGATTTTGAAGGACGCCGTCTTTTTGCTTGGGCGGCGTGTGGGGGGCGCTGAGCCGCGTTTCGACAAGCCGCCGGTCAAGGCCATCGTCATCGCGTGCAACACCGCCACCGCCTACGGCCTCGAAGACATCCGCCAGGCCATCGCGGCATGGAAACTGCCTGTCATCGTCGTCGGCGTCGTCGAGGCGGGTGCGCGTGGCGTGCTCGAATCGAAGGCAGAGGGCGGCATCGGCATCCTGGCCACCGTGGGCACCTGTGCGAGCGGCGTGTATCCGAAGACGATCACGAGCACGCTCGGCCTCGCGGGGCGTTCCGTGCCGCTCATTGCCCAGCAAGGCAGCGCCACGCTTGCGGGTGCCATCGAGGGGGATTCAGCCTTCCCGGAGCCTGTTTCGAGCTATGCGCTCAAAGAGGCCCGCTCGCTGGCGGAGGCTTATCTTGCTCTCAAACCTTCAAAACCGCTCGAAACGATTGTTTTGGGATGCACCCACTACCCGCTGGTGGAGGCGGAGATCGATGCCGCTTTCGCTCAAATCCGCACCGAGCCTGCGTGGAAGGAGGTGATCGCTGAAAAGCGGAAGTTCGTGAATCCCGCGCAGCTCACCGCCCGGGAGCTCTTTCGCGAGCTCGCTCTCGCGAAGCTCCGGCTGAAGCCCGGCGAGGCCTGTGTGCTCGCGAAGGACGTGTTTTATCTGTCGGTGCCGAACTCAGCCTGTCCGAATGTGAAGCTGGCAACCGATGGCAGCCTCGATCGCGAGTACAAATACTCACGCCAGCCAGGAAACCTGGATCGTGAGGACACGAAGAACGTGCCGCTCACGGCCGAGATGCTTCCTGCGCCTTCCGCCCGTCTGTTGCGGGAGCGTTTGCAGTCTGTGTGGCGCCGTCTTCAGGCTGAACGTTGATTTCTGCTCAACGTCCACCTGCCGCGCCGCGGAATTTCGAGCGATACTCGCTCGGTGTCATCCTGGTGACCTGGCGGAAGCGGCGGTTGAAATTGGCGAGGTTGCGGTAGCCGCAGTCCATCGCGATGTCTGTGATGTTCAGCGCGTCCTCCGCGAGCATGCGGCAGGCGCGTCCCACACGCACCTCGTTCACATACTCCGGCACGGTTTTGCCGGTGCGGGAATGGAAGAAGCGGCTGAAAGCTCCCTCGCTGAGGTGGGCCAGCTTTGCGAGCTGTGCCCGGTCGATGTCGTCGGTGAGGTGGGAGTGGATGAAATCACACACGCGCTGCATGCGCCCCTGGTCGGCGGACTCGAGCTTTGGTGTGTACCCGGCGCTGGCGAGCGGCTTCACATCGCCTTTTGCCTCGGAGAGAAGGTGAAGGATGGCGAGCAGTTCCATCAGGCGGGCAAAACCCTCCATCTCCGCGATGCGTCGCATGTGCCCGGCGACCAGGCCGCGTGTCTTGCCGCGGACTTCGAGGC
>JBJONJ010000018.1:0-5532 GCA_046051905.1 Verrucomicrobiota bacterium | reverse complement strand
GGACCGTGCCATCCTGAATGATCAGGTTGCCGGTGTTGGTGTTTGCCCCGGAGAGCTGGAGCACGCCAGCGCCCGTCTTCGTAAGATTTCCCGCGCCGGAAATGGCTCCCGAGATCGCCAGATCGGCTGCTGCGCTGCCATCACCCACGGCGATCGTGCGGCCAGCCCCGCCCGTGTCGATATTGGCGGAGATCGTGGCCTGCCCGTTGAGGAAGCCAGCCGAACCTGCGTTGTAAGTGAGCGCACCTCCGAGTGTGAGCACCGGCGAGCCGCCGCCATTGTTGACCACGCTTGCTGTGGCACCGGCGACTGTGGTGGTGGTTCTTCCAAGGGTTAATGAACCGATGGCTTCTGAAAATCCATTGAGGTCCAAAGTGCTTGTGACCGCCGCTCCGCTGGCACCGATGGTGAGGGCGCTTGTGTTTGGAAGCACTCCCGCCGCTCCCAATTTTAGCGTTCCAGCGTTCACCGTGGTCGTTCCTGTGTAGGTGTTGGCACCAGACAGCATCCACGTGCCACTGCCAGATTTGGCCACATTCGTTGCCATGGTGCCGGTGAGGCCGTTTGCGATGATGCCCTGGATCTCATTCGCTCCCGAGTTGGAGCCACCAAGGGTGAGTGTGCGAGATGTGGCAACGGAACCCGTCAGCCCGGTGGTGTTAAAATTGGCGGCGGTGAAAACCAAGGCTCCAGTGCCGTTGTTGTTGATCGTGGCACCACCCGTGTCGCCGACAGCAGGAGTTCCGCTGTTGTTGCCGATGGTGATCGTGCGGCTGGTGGTGCTGCCGGTGCCGGTGTAATTCAGCGTGCCGGTCGTCCCGGCGTTGCCGATACGAATGAGAGTGCCGACACCGAGATTGCTGGAGCCGCTGTCGGCGATGGTGGCGGCATTGAGGGTGCCGTTGTTGATGTTGGTCTGCCCCGTGTAGGTATTCGCGCCAGACAAGGTCCATGTCCCCGCATCAGCCTTGGTGACACTTAGAACGCCACCGGTCGGATTGACCAGTGTGTTCTGGAAGTCGTTGGCCCCGGTGTTGGCTCCGCCAAAGCTCATCGTCCTGCTGCTAGCACCAGCTGCGGAAAAGGTCCCGTTGAAGACCAAGGGAACTGTTCCGTTGTTGTTGATCTGGCCACCGACGGTGCTGTTGGCGAGGGCGATCGTCCGATTGATGTTTCCTGTGGGGGCGACGGTTCCCGTGAAGTTGAGAAGCCCCGACGTGCTGGTATTGCCCAGAGTGATGGTATTCCCCACGCCGATGGCGCTCGCGACTCCGCTTGGCTCGATGCTGGTCGCGCTCAGTGTGCCTTGCTGGATGGTCAGGTTGGTGAAGTTATTGGCGTTATTCGAGAGCAGGAGCGTGGCCACGCCCGTTTTCGTGATTCCCCCGCTACCCGCGAAGGTTTCGTTGATAAGCCCGGAAATCGTCAAACCGTGGTTGGTGGCCGTGGTGATGGTTCGGGTGGCGCCGAAGTTCAACTGAAGGCTGATCGTGTCCACTAGCGTGCCGGCCGTCATCGCCGTGGTGGTGATCGCTCCACCGAGAGTGATGGCATTGCCTCCGAGGGTGAATGCGCCGCCCGTCACGTTGCTCGTGTTGGTGAACGCGATCGCAGATGCAGGCGAGGTGCCGGCGTTCAAAGTGAGACCTGTGATGTCGTTGTTGGTGATCAGGTTCGTGTTACCGGCGAAGATCAAAGCATCAGTGCTCACCGGAGCCGTGCCCGCCCAGTTCGCACCCGTGCTCCAGTTTGCATCGCCGCCGCCACCGGACCAAGTGAGCTGCGCAGCCTGAGACAATGGAGCTGCGGCGAGAGCCAGCGCGGTCATGAACGCTGTCGCCACGGAGCAGCGGCGATGACGGCCACGAAGGCTGTTGGCGATGGACAAGGTGCGGTGATGAGTGCCTGTGGTCGGTTTCATTCGCAGCCATGTTTTCAAAAATTGATCCCGGGCGCACCATAACGATCGGACAATCGAAATGTCCGATCGGACATTTGGCGCGGGCCTGACACGGGCGTATCGTTTCGATTTCATGCACCCGCTCTGTGAACACATCCGCCGATGGCTTGCCTTGTCTGTGCAGGCCGTGGCTGTGGCCACAGCGGTGGCCCAGGGACCAGCCGCCCAAGCGCTGCTCACCACCTGTGCAGATGTAAAGGCGCTGCCCAGAGAGGTGGCGGCGCAAAAACTGCCTGTCCGCATCACGGGGGTCGTCAGCTACCGCGAGGCGCTGCGCTACAGCATGAACTCCGCTTTTGTCCTCCATGATGGAGCCGAAGGCGTTTACTGCACCCTGAGCCCGGAGCTCAACCGTCAGCTCGCCGACCTGCAAGTGAGCGAGAAGATCGAGATCGTTGGCGTCAGCGGCCCGGGCTTCGCCTCGTTCGTCGAAGTCAGCAGCGTGAAACGCCTCGGCCCCGGCACTCTGCCGCCCAGCAGCCCCAGCAAGCTCTGGAAGCTGCAAAATGGCCGCTACGACTGTGCCCTGATCAGTCTGGAAGGCGTGGTGCGACGGATGCACAAAGATGGCCACGGCAACTATCGCCTCGAGATCGCTGAGGAGACCGGCACCTTCTCCGCCTTTGTGCCCGTGCCGGATGGAGGCCTGCCGGAGTCGCTCGTGGATGCACGGCTGCGGCTGGAGGGCAGTTGCACAACGCTTTTCAATCCACGGGGCGAATGCACCGGCATCAATCTGCGCCTCGTCGGCCCCCAGCACCTCACCGTCCTCCAACATGGTCCGGCGGACCCTTTCGCCGCGCCGCTCGCCCCGCAATTGGCGCTCAATGCATTCCGCCCCGGCCCGGCCTTGCTCCACCGGCGGCGCATCGCTGGCACTGTCACGCTGCACCGACGGGGCGAGTTCTTTTATCTCCAATGCGAGCAGCGCACCTTCCGTGTTCATAGCCGGCAAGAGGATCCGCTGACCGTTGGCGATGTCGTGGAGGCATCCGGATTCGTCGAGCAAACGCCACACTTCGCCGTCCTCGCCGAGTCCGTGTTTCGCATCAAAGGCCATGCGGAGGTGCCAGCGCCGCAGCGTGTCACGTTGAATGAGCTGATGAGCGTCCCACCCGGTGGCAAACCCATTTTGAGACTCGAAGACTACGACGGCATGTCCATCTGCATCCAGGCATCCTTGATCAAAGCGGATCGTGATGAGCACGGCTGGCATCGTCTGCATGTCTCGCACGACGGAGTGGTCAGTCATGCCATCCTCGGCCCTGATGTAGCCGAAGAAAAAATCTCCGCGCTTCTGCCCGGCAGCCTGCTCGACCTCAGTGGCGTGTGCGAGCTCCGCCTCGTCCAAGGCTGGCCTGTCCGCGAGATGCCAAAGCCCGCCAGCTTCATCCTGCACATGCAGGACCTGAGCGCCGTGAAGCTCATCTCCGCACCCTCATGGTGGACGGCGGCGCGCCTCACCTGGGCGCTCGGCGGCACCGTGGTCGTGGCCCTGGCCACCCTCCTTTGGAATGCCTCCCTGCGGGAGACCGTCAAAAAGCAGACCGCCGCCATCGCGGCCGGCATCGCTCAAGAAAGCAGGCAGCAGGAGCGGCAGCGCATCGGCCGGGACCTGCATGACACCCTCCATCAGGAGCTCACCGGCATCGGCATGCTCATCGGCAGCACGCGCGATAACATCACCGATCCACCCAAGGCACTCACCACGCTGCAAATGGCCGAGCGCATGGTCCAGCGTGCCAGTGTGGAGAGCCGCGGCACCATTCAGGACCTCATGTCGGTCACCCTCGCCGAGCACGGGCTCCGCACCGCGCTGGAGGAAAGTGTGAAGCCCCTCGCTCAGCTCGGTGGTGCTGCCTTTGACCTGCAGATGCCCACCGACATGCCGCGCCTCGGCCCTCGCATCGAGACCACCCTGCTACGCATCGCCCACGAGGCCGCCGCGAACGCCGGACGCCATGCGCAAGCTCGCGAAGTGCGTCTCTCGCTCCGCTGCACGGCTGACGAAGTCATCATGGAGCTGCGGGACGACGGCTGCGGCTTTGACCCTGGCATCATTCATGGCGGTGATCAGCGTCATTTTGGCCTCCTCAGCATGGAGCAGCGTGCTTTGAAGCTCCAAGGCCGCCTCGAGCTCGACTCCGCGCCTGGCACCGGCACCACCGTGCGCGTCACCCTTCCTCTTTCGCCCGCATGAGCACTCACCTGATCAGAATCATGCTCGTCGATGACCACTTCATGGCGCGCATCGGCCTCGCCCTGCCCATCAATCAGCAGCCCGACATGCAGGTCATCGCCGAAGGCTGCAACGGCCAGGAAGCGCTCGAGCTCTACCGCCAGCATCTGCCGGATGTCGTCATCATGGACTACGAGCTGCCGGACAAACGCGGCCCCGAAATCATCACCGCCCTCCGCACCGAGTTTCCCGGAGCTCGCGTGCTATTGCTCTCCGCGCATGAGGGCGAGGAGCAAATTCACCGCGCCATCGAAGCCGGAGTCTGCGGCTATCTGACCAAAAACTCCGACTGCGCGCTCGTCCTCGCTTCCATCCGCAGCATTGCCAGCGGCCTCAGCGCCTTCCCACCTGCCATCGCTCAAAAAGCCGCCGCCCGTCGTCTGCGTCCCACGCTCACCGAGCGCGAACTGGAGATCCTCAGTCTCCTCGCCCAAGGTAACTCCAACAAGCTCATCGCCGCCGAGCTCGGCTTCAGTGAAAGCCTCATCAAACAAGAACTCGTCCGCATCTTCGACAAACTCGGCGCCAAAGACCGCGCCCATGCCGTCATGCTCGCCGTCGAGCGCGGCTTGGTGAGGACCATCTGACCAGACCCGACAGTCCACGGATGCCACACAGAAGTCCTTTTCGTCGGCATTTGGACGTCTAGGAGGCGCGCCTCTAGCGCTCGTCCCTGCCGTTTCAACTGCCGGGCAGGGGACTTCCACCGCACTATAAGAAAAAGATGATTTTCCGACACGCTGGATCAAAAATACCAATCTCACCATGGAACTCTACCAACTCGGCTACTTCATTGAGATCGCGCGGCAGCGCAGCTTCACCCGCGCGGCCGAAAGGCTACGCATGGCCCAGCCGGCGCTGAGCCAGCAGATGAAAAATTTGGAGCAGGAGCTCCAAACGCCCCTGTTCGTGCGTGGACGCAAAGAAACGCTCCTCACTGCCGCGGGAAGGGCTTTTCTGCCGCGCGCGGAAAAATTGCTCCAGGACACGCAGGCGGCCAAAACGGCGGTTTCGGACCTTTTGGAGCTGCGGGGCGGTCATTTGACGATGGCGGCGATTCCGAGCGTGAGCGCCTGTTTGCTGCCGGAGGCGATTCGAGCCTTTCGCCGGCAACATCCGGACGTGAGCCTGCAAGTGCGCGAGGAAAGCAGCGAGCGCGTGGCGGAGATCGTCGAGGCCGGACTCGCGGACATTGGCTTTTTGCAGCTTCCCGCGAGCAAATCGGTCTTTGAGACGCGTCGGTTGATCAGCGAGCCGTTTGTGCTGCTGGCTCCGGCGGCGCATCCGGTCGCCAAACAGCGCGAAGCGACGCTGCGCAGCCTTTCCGGCGAGT
>JBJONJ010000017.1:0-2877 GCA_046051905.1 Verrucomicrobiota bacterium | reverse complement strand
CCCCCCCCTCTCGTTCTGGCGAACGAGCCTACCGCGGCGGCATGTAGGCGCATTCGCCAGAATGCGGAGCGAACGTCGCCCGGCCCTCGAACGCTCTGCGGAAAACGAAAGTCCCCCGGCATTCGAAAGCCTCCCCTCTCGTTCTGGCGAACGAGCCTACAAGCCTTACTTCACGATCTTCAGCACGCGGTTGTTGTAGCTGTCGGTGATGTAAAGCTCGCCGGTGACGGGATGAATGGTAACGCCGTGGGGACGGGCGAGGGCGCATGCTTTGGGATCGCCGCCAGGAGCGCCTTTGGCGTGTTTGCCGGTGCCGGCGAGGCGTTCGATCTTGCCGGTAGCTGGCACGTAGCGACGAACGAGATGACTTTCGGCATCGGCGATGATGACGGTGTCGTCTTTGTCCACGCAGAGGTGCTTGGGGCCATCCATCGTGGCTTCTAAGGCGGGACCGCCATCGCCTTCACCGCCCTTTTTGCCGCTGGCATTCACCACGGTGCGGATCTTGCCATCGGTGCTGACGACACGGAGCGCATTGCCACCCCGTTCGAGGATATAGATCTGGCCTTGGTGATCGACGGCCACAGCACGCGGATCAACGAGCGGAGCCTCAGTGGCGATGGCTCCATCCTCAGGACGGCCTTTTTTGCCATTTCCAGCCACCACGAAGCAGGTGCCGCTGGCGAGATCGACGACGTGCACCTGCTGCAGATTGGCGACATAGAGCTTCGTACCGGTGAAATCGAGCGTGATGCAGTAGGGGCCGCTGCCTTTGATGTTTTTACCGGTGGCCTTGAAGCCGGGGAGCGTGCTCACGGTACTCGTTTTGAGGTCCACCTTTCGCACGACACCGTTCCAGGTGTCACCGATCAAGATATTGCCATCCGGCAGCACGGCGAGGTTGTGCGGGCCGTTGAACTGCGCCTGCAAGGCGGGTCCGCCATCACCGCTGTAACCGGCTGTTTCCTGACCGGCGAGGTGGGTGAGCCCGCCTCCCTCCTCGACACGAAAGAGACGGTTTCCGCTGATCATCTCGACGACATACATCGTGCCTTTCGAATTAAACTCAGTGCCAAAAGGTTCCTTCAGGCCTTGGCGGACGACTTCGACGATCTTTTCAGCCTGCAAGGAGGCAGCGAGAGCAAGAACGGAGAGCAGGGTGAGGAGCGGTTTCATGAGGAGTGTCCAAATTCAAGAGGCTGGATGGTGGGATATTCCGGGAATAGACAATAAAGAATAGACGATAGGCCTCTGCGGGCGCGTCAGCGTTATCGTCTATTGTCTATTCTTCTGATCATGTCGAGGGTTGAAGCGACTTCATGGCAGGTGCCCTCATACGAGCATGCGCGGCAGGTCCGTTCAGCCTTCTGTGTCAGTTTCCAAACAGCGAGCGGCGCTTCTTTGGCGGATCGAGGGGGCTCGCGGGAGGTGGTGCGGCCTCATTGCTGCCGCCGGTCCTTCCGCCGCCGAGGAGTTTGGGAGACCATTTGGTGTTTTCGATCGTTCCAGTGCCGTGGTAGGCGAGCAGTTCGCTGAGGAGGAAGGTGGGAATGGCCAGCAGACCACGGATGCGCACCTCCGCGTCGAAGTCGAGGTCATCTCGGATGAAATTCACGCTGCCACGCGAGGTGACGCGAAAGCTGCTGGTGAGCGCCACGAGATCCTTCGTGGTCGCGTAGCCATCGGCGATGGTGAAATTGCACGAGGCCTCCTTGGCGATGTTGTAACCGGCAATGGGCTGCGGCAGCAGCGCCCCGATGATGGGCGTGAGCGGGCCGAGGATGGGTACAGACATAAGATTGCCATTCACGATGATCAGGACGCCACTTCCCTTGAGCGCCTTCCAGTCATCGACCCGGCCGGTGAAGTTCAAATGGCCGGTGAGGTCGCCCTCGCTGGTATCGTCGTTTTTGGAGTAGGTCTGGGCAAACTGGCGGAAGCTGATCGCATCGAGACGGATCTCGCCGCGGTAGGGATTGGGCGTGGAGGAAGTGTCAAAGGAGCCTTTCATCGTAACGCCACCACCCAGCACCTGGGCCTTCACATCGAAGGTCACATCCGAACCGCGAGCCTTCACCTCCGCGTTCACGTTGGTGAACGGCAGGCGTTTGCCAAACACGTCATACGGAAACACACCCGCCATCACGTCCACGTTGTAAGCGGTGAGCTCTGGCGTGAGGTCGGTCTGCCCGACGGCACGGAACGGCCGTTCAAAGAGCCGCCCCTTTACATCGAAGGAGAGGATGCTGTCTTTGATCTTCACCACGCCATCAGGCGAGTGGATGGTGTAATCCTCCCGCCACAGCTCGTAGTGGCCCACGCCATCGGTTTTGCGGAAGGTCACTGCGTAGTCGTTAAACTTCGGTTCGCGGATGCCGATGGTGCCATTCACCGTGACCTCCGTGCCATCGGTGAGACGATACTTCGCGATATGGGCGGCCGTTTTGGCGGCAAAGCAGCGCAGGAGGTCCGCAGTGTCGCTGGCGGCCTGCACGTTGGTGAGGCGCACCCACTTTTCCTCGTCGTTCAAAAACACATCGTCTGCGCTCGCGGGACCTTTGGGATGCCGGATGCGCACATGGCGGAAGTTTTGGAAGAAGCCCTGAAAGGCCAGGTCCGCCTCCATCTCCTCGAGATACACGCCGTTGTAGTGGAAGTTCCGCAACACGCCATGGCCGGAGTTGACCCCGTCCTGGAGGATGAAGGAAGGCCCGGCACCCGCCACACGGACGTCGATGTGGGATTTCTCATCGAACTGGAAGCGGCGGATCACATCACGGGTCTTCTCACGCAGCACAAAGGGCAGCAGCACGTTCGGGTCCATGCGCAGCGTGGCATCATACTTCACACCCAGGGTGCGGTGCTGCATGAGCTGGA
>JBJONJ010000016.1:0-11560 GCA_046051905.1 Verrucomicrobiota bacterium | reverse complement strand
GTGGATGGCTCGAAACCGGCCTTCAATGTCTCGCAGCATCCCGATGACGACACGTGGCCGCATTGGTCGCCCGATGGCAAAATGCTCGCCTGGACCGGCACGCGTGAGATTGATGAGCAGGATGTGTTTTACGTGCATCTGCTCGCCGAGGAAGACGAGAAGACGAAGCGCGAGCGCACGCTGTCCAAAGCTCGCGAAAAGATCACCAAGGCCCAAAAGCCAGAGCCGAAGAAAGAAGAGCCCAAAGCCGACAAGCCCGCCGAACCCGCGAAGAAGCCCGAGGAGCCGAAAAAGGCTGAAGAGCCCAAGAAGGCCGAGGAGCCCAAAAAAGCCGAGGAGCCGAAAAAAGAGGAGAAGAAGCCGGAGCCGTTAAAAATCGACTTTGATGGTCTGCACGACCGCGTCCAGCGCGTGAAGATGCCCAACACAGCGGAGTATTCGCTCGTGTGGTCGCCGGACTCGAAGAAGCTCGTCTTCCAATCGCGCTACGAGGAGAGCAAAAAGACGATGAGCATCGAATTTCCCGATGACGTGAAGCCGAAGACTTTCAGCACCGCGGTTTTGACGAATGCTGTGTGGCTCAAGGAAGGCGATCAGCTCACCGGCCTGCTCGATGGCAAACCGGCGACGCTCTCCGGCAAGGGCGGTGAGCCGAAGACGATGCCATTCAAAGCCCAGCAGGCCTACTCACGTGCCGAGAAGCAACGCGCGGTCTTCGACATGTGCTGGCAGGTCATGCGCGATCTGTATTACGACGAACGCCACGGCAATCGCGACTGGAATGCGGTGCGTGCGAAGTATCGCGACATGGCCGCCGGGGCTCCTGACATGAAGGGCGCGGTGGAGTGCGTTTCGCTGATGCTCGGTGAGTTGAATGGCTCGCACCTTGGCTTCAGCATTGGCATGAGCTCCAGCGGCACGAGCGGCTGGACGGAGGAAACGGCGCATCTCGGGCTGCGCTTTGATACGGGCTTTGCCGGACCCGGCTGGAAGGTCCGAGATGTGATCGCCAAATCGCCTGCGAGCCGCAAAGAGAGTCGCGTGGAGGCTGGCGAGATCGTTTTGAAGGTGGATGGCAAGGATGTGACACCTGGCATGGATGCCAGCCTCGTGCTCAACGGCCCGATGGAGCGCGACATCGTGCTGACCGTGAAAAACGGCGACAAGACCCGCGACGTGACGCTGCGCCCGATCAGCTATCTCACCGCGCGTCGCTTGCTTTACGATGAGTGGATCGATGGCAACCGCGCGGCCGTCGAAAAGGCCTCCGCTGGCACTTTGGGCTATCTGCACATCAGCGCGATGGACGATGCGAGCTTCCAAAAGTTCCAGGAGGAGCTTTATCATGCTGGCGCGGGCAAAGACGGCCTCATCATCGACGTGCGCGAAAACGGCGGCGGCTCCACGACGGATCATTTGCTCACGGCGCTCACGCAGCCGCGTCATGCGCTCACTTTGCCACGCGGCGGGAAGGTGCCGGGCTATCCGCAGGACCGCATGATCTACGCCACCTGGCACAAGCCGGTCGTCGTGATGTGCAATCAGAACAGCTACAGCAACGCGGAGATCTTCTCCCATGCCATCAAGACGCTGAAGCGCGGCAAAGTCGTCGGCGTGCAAACGGCGGGCGGCGTCATCAGCACCGGCGCGGCGACGATCATGGATGTGGGCACGCTGCGCCTGCCCTTCCGCGGCTGGTATGGCCTCGAAAACGGCCAGGACATGGAACTCAACGGCGCGAAACCCGACTTCATCGTCTGGCCCCAACCCGGCGACAAAACCGACCGCCAGCTCGACAAAGCCGTTGAGGTGCTCAAAGCCGATGTCGAGACGTGGAAGAAGCGTCCGCAGCCGAAATTGATCAACGCGAGTGAGAGAAAACCATGAAGCGACTCCTTTTCATCCTGATGACGCTCGGTGTGCTGCACGCCGAAGACCTGTGCCAACAACTCACACCCGAGGCGATGGCTGAGGCGGCGGGTGTGAAGTTGCCGCCGCTGCCGTGGCATGTGGCGAATGTGTGGTGGGACTTTGAGAAGCCGGTGGAGCATTTCACGTCACTCGAAGTCGATGTGACGATCGACCGGGATGTGCCGGAGGATTACAATTTGTACATCTCGCCGTGCGGGATCGCGAAGATCAATGGCTTGCAGTTCTACGGTGGCATCCAGACCAACATCAACGGCTGGGCGCACAAGGAGAGCCGCGAGCGTGTGCATCGTGGCAAGGGCGGGATTTTTTCTCGCTGGTCGAGCGACAAGACGACGCCTATCGGCCTCGATCATGTGCACACGGCGGCGGAAGACTGTCTCGTTGAAAGCGCGGGCTACGAAGGTGAGTTCGCGAGCGTGCGGAGGCCGTTTGCGTGGTCGAAGGGGACTTATACTTGGTGCATCACGAAGGGGGTGACGGAGGGCGAGAGCACCTGGTTCGCCTGCTCGATCCGCGATGCGAAAGGTGCGGCGCATGAGGTGGGCAGTTTGCGCTTTGAGGGCACGGATTTCACGTTTTGGGAGAGGCACAGCGCGTTTGTGGAGGTTTACAGCACATCGAAGATTCCGAAGTCGGGCATCCCGAAGGTGAAGGTGACGTTTGGATGGCCGCGGCTGAACGGGAAGAAGGTGCCGCTGAAAAAGGCGAACGCCTATTATCCCGACAAAGGCGGCCCCGACTCACCAGATTGCGCGTGGGTGAAGGCGGAGGGCGAGAACTGCGTGGTGGAGGTCGGTCCGATCTTCAAACGCGATGAGGCGAAGCGGCGGCATGAGCTGGTGCTGACCAGTTCAGGAACGGATTCGACTCCCAGGAAGTGATTCAGGTTATTTCACCGGCAGGTGCTCGTTCAGGTAGTGGGTCATGAGCTCGTAAAGGTGTCGTGAGGTGCCTTTGCCGGTGTTGATGGAGTGGTCGCGATTGGGATAGGGCATCACGGTGAAGGGTTTGTTGTGGGTGATGAGTTCGTTGATCAGCTTTTCGACGCCTTGGTAGTGGACGTTGTCATCGCCAGTGCCGTGGATGAGGAGAAGATGGCCTTGGAGTGACTTGGCGTGGGTGATGGGTGATCCGGCGGTGTAGGCTTTGGGTTGGTCCTTCGGTTGGCCCATGTAGCGTTCCTCGTAAATGGTGTCGTAGAGGCGGCGGTCGGGCACGGGGGTGACGGCGATGGCGGTGCGGTAGAGGTCGGGAAACTGGAAGATGGCGTCGAGGCTGCTGGTTCCGCCGCCGCTCCAGCCCCAGATGCCGACGCGTTTGGAATCGAGGAAGGTGAATTGCTTCAACAAGGCCCGCACGCCGGCGGCTTCTTCGCGGGCGTTCAAGATGCCGAGTTGCAGATGGGCGGCCTTGCGCCAAGCACGGCCTTTCGGCGCGGGTGTGCCGCGGGTGTCCACGCTGGCGATGACGTAGCCCTGCTGCGCGAGCATGGCATGCCAGAGCATCTTTTGGCCGCCCCAGGAATCTTTGACGGTTTGCCCAGCGGGCTCGCCATAGACGTTCATGAGGAGCGGGTGCTTCTTGTTTGGATCGAGGTTGGCTGCGGTCATGATCCAGGCATCGGCCTGGATGCCGTCGCCGATGTCCAGGCGAATGAATTCGATCTTGGGAAGGCTCAAGGCGGCCAGTTTTTCAAGGAGCTTGGTTTGAGGCTTGAGTGTGCGCTGGGTGCGATGCTCAGGGAGTGAGATGAGATCGACGACGGGCGGTGATAGGAAGCTGGAATGGGTGTGAATGGCCCATTTGGCATCTTCGCTGATGTCGTAGGTGTGTGTGCCGGGCTGGGTGGAAAGGCGCTGCGGCTCACCGCCATCGAGGCTGATGCGGTAAAGGTATCGCTGCGTGGCGTTTTCGGGGGAGGCGTAGAAGTAGAGGGTGCCGTTTTTGACATCATTGACCTTGGTGACTTCGATGACGTCGAAGGAGCCGGTGGTGATAGGGGTGAGTTTGCCGGAGAGAGTGGCGCGATAGGCGTGACGCCAGCCGCTGCGCTCGCTGAGCCAAAGGAAGTCGTCGCCGATCCAGCGGATGGGGTTGTCGTTGTCCACCCAGGCTTTGTCAGTCTCGGTGAGAATGAGCTTCGTTCCGCCGGTGGCGGGATCGGCAAGGAAGACACGCAGCGTGTTTTGCAGGCGGTTGAATTGCTGGAGGAGCACCGCCTTGCCGTCCTTGGTCCACTCGGCGTGCGGCAGGTAGTGTTCGCGTGGATCGCCGGGGACCTTGAGCCATGTCACGGTGCCGCCGCTTGCTGAAAGGATGGCGAGACGGGTGGCGGAGTTTTTCCCGCCAGCTTTGGGATAAGGGAAGGTGGTGAAGCGCTGGTAGGTGCCGCCGGTCTGGTTGATCATCGAGAAGCGTTTCACGTCTTTGGCATCGAACTGCCAAAATAGGAGCTGCTTGCCATCGGGGCTCCAGCGGTAGCAATCGCGCAAGGAGAGCTCTTCCTCGTTCACCCAGTCGGAGATGCCGTTGATGAGCGTGTCGCTGCCGTCGGTGGTGATGGCGGTGATGTGGAGGGCAGCCACGTTTTGGACGTGGATGTTGTTTTGACGCACGTAGGCCACGCGGGAGCCGTCGGGCGAAAATTTGGCAAACATGAGCGTCGAGGGAGCGGCATCACCGCCGAGCTTGGTGAGTGCTTTCGTGGCGAGATCGAGCAGCCAGTAGTCGCCACGGGTGTTTTTGCGCCAGACCTTCTTGGTGTTGGTGAAAAGCAGCGCTTTGGACTCGTCGGCATTGAACTCGAAGCTGTCCACGGTGAGCGGCTTCTTTTCGCCTTTCGGGGTCAAAGCCTTGGCGGAGGCGAGAATGGTCTGCTTGCCGGTTTCGACATGGTTTTGGACGAGAACCTTGCCGTCTTTGCCTTCGGCGGGTTTTTCGAGAGTGAAGTAGGAGGCGCTGATCTTGCTCCACTTGAGCGCAGGTATCTTTTCCTCCTCAAACTCCTTGTCGGTGAAGATGCGTGCGAGGGTGAGCTGCGCGGGATCAGGCTTCGCGGGCTCGGCGTGGAGTCCGGTGAGGGACTGGAGTACCATCAGCAGGAAAAGCGGGGCTTTCATGCCGCATGGTGAAGGAGTGGCCGGAGGATGTCGTGATTGTTTTTTGCCGAAAGACGGTGCTTGGCTCGATTTTCGGAGAAAATCGGCCACGGTGCTTGGATGAACCTACCACGACTTCCGCTTTGGGTTTCGCTGCTCACCCTCGGATTGCATGCCGCGGAGCCTTTTGCGGTGTATCGCGGCGATGTGGAATTGAAGTCGCGGGAAGGACTGGTGAGCTCGTGGGGGAATCTCACGCGCATTCACGGCGCACCGCGTGTGTGGAAGGTGAAGACGCCGGGCGGTGTGAAGGAAGTCGTGCGCTTCGATGGAGCCTCGGCAGTGTGGCAGGCGGTGAGCGTGTGGGGTCGCGTGGATGGTGCGAGGACGATTGTGGCGCTCGCACGCGTCGGCGGCGAGGGCGTGCTATGCGATGGCTCGACGCGTTCGGGCGCGGATGCGATCCGCGTGAAGGGGGATGGCACGAAGTGGGAGGTTTTGAAGTTCACGAGGCCGACGAGTAAGCTGGGCGGATTCATCATCGGCGCGGATGTGGCGACGCAGAATGGCGTGAAGGCCGATGTGGCGGAGATCGCGGTGTTTCGCGGTGTTTTGAGCGATAAAGAGCTCGCGGAAGAGGAATCGCGTCTGCGGCAGAAGTGGGGCGAGCCGGTCGATCTGCCGGAGTCGGAGCAAATCAAGCCGTGGCAGCCGTTTGCGGGCCTCACGACGAAGTTGCTGCGCAAGAATGGACAGGATGGCGTTCACACTTACCGCATTCCCGGTTTGGCAACGACGACGAAAGGCTCGCTGCTGGCCGTCTTTGACCTGCGGCATGAAGGCGCGGGCGATTTGCCGGGAAACATCGATGTGGGGCTGACTCGCAGCACGGATGACGGCGAGACGTGGAGTGTCACGCAGCGCGTGATCGACTATGATGGCAGCGGCGTGGGTGATCCGAGCATTCTGGTGGATCGCGAGACGGGCCGCATCTTTGTGACGGCGCTGTGGTCGAAGGGCAATCGCGCGTGGTTTGGCAGCGGGCCGGGCATGACGCCGGAGGAGACGGGGCAGTTCGTGGTCTCGCATAGCGATGACGATGGCGCGACGTGGTCGCCACCGGTCAGCATCACCTCGCAGGTGAAGCAGCCGGAGTGGCGCTTGTGCTTCGATGGGCCGGGCTGCGGCATGCAGTTGAAGGATGGCACGCTGGTGTTTCCGGCGCAGTTTCGCGATGCGAAGGGCAAGCCGCATTCCTGTTTCATCACGAGCAAGGATCATGGCGCGACGTGGACGATGTCGCCGCCGTGTGAAGGGCCGACGAGTGAGGCGCAGATCGTCGAAACGAAGGGCGGCATGCTCATTTCGATGCGCGATGAGTCCCGCAGCGGGCAGCGCAAGTGGCAGCGCTGGGATGGTGCGGCGTGGAGCAATCCGTGGCTGAATTTGCCTGATCCCGTGTGCCAGGCAAGCCTCCTGCGTCATCCGGATGGCACGCTGCTTTTCAGCAATCCAGCCGATGCGAAAGGCCGTGTGAGGCTCACCGTGCGTGAGAGCCGCGACGACGGTGAAACGTGGAGTGAGGGTCGCATGATCACGCCGGGCGGGAGCATGTACTCCTGTATGACCGTGATGCGCAATGGCTGCATCGCGATGGTGTATGAAGGCGCGGGCGGTTTGTGGTTCGCGAGTTTTGGATTAGAGCGCCGATGATCATGCCTGTCTGGATCGAATACTTCGCCGTCGCGGTCTGCGCGATCACCGCCGTGCTCGCGGCTGAGGGAAAGCATGTTGATTTGTTTGGCGTGCTCGTGCTGGCGCTCGTCACGGCAGTTGGCGGCGGCACCATCCGTGATCTGTGCCTGGGTGTGCGGCCGGTGTTCTGGATCGAACAGCCGCAAGTGGTTTGGACGGCATTGATCGCGGCGTCGGTGACCTTTGTGATCGTGCGCTTCACTCATCTGCCCTCGCGCCTGCTCGATGTGGCGGATGCGTTTGGCCTCGCGTTGTTTGGCATCGCGGGCACGGAGAAGGCGCTGGCGTATGGCACGCCGGGCATCGTGGCGGTGCTGCTGGGCATCGTCACTGGCGTGGCGGGCGGCATCCTGCGCGATGTTCTCCGCAGCGAGATCCCGTGGGTGTTCAAAGCGGAGGTGAATTTTTATGCGACAGCTGTTTTCGCCGGCGGCTTGGTGTTTGTGGCGCTGCGCGAGTATTTGTCGCCATCCGAAACGCATCGCTACATCGGCATGACGGTCATTCTCGTCATGCGCCTGGCGGCGATGAGGTGGAAGCTGCGTCTGCCGACGTATCGGACGCGTGGCTTTAATGAACCTTAGAGCAGCCTCGCGGCGGCCTCGGCAAGAGGGCTGCGCTCGCCTTTGACCAGCGGGACGTGGGCGGCGAACACCTGGCCGCGCATGCGCTGGCGGGTGTACACGAGGCCATTGCTGCGGGCATCGACGTAGGGATTGTCGATCTGTGCGGGGTCACCGACGAGGACGAGTTTCGAGCCACGGGATATGCGGGTGACGATGGTCTTGGCTTCGAGAGGTGTGAGTTGCTGCGCCTCGTCGAGCACGAAGAAGCGATCAGGGATGCTGCGGCCGCGGATGTAGCAGAGGGCTTCTACTTCAATGATGCCCGACTGGATAAGATGGTCGTAGGGTGCGGCGGGTGTCTGCATCTTCGCGGGATCAGGCATGAAGCGGTTTTGCTTCTTGCGGGCGGGCCCTTGCGTGTTTTCGACGGGCCGCATGAGGAGATCGAGCGCGTCATAAACGGGCTGCAACCACGGGCGCATCTTTTCCTGAAGCGATCCGGGCAGGAAGCCGACCGTCTGGCCCATCGCGACAATGGGGCGGCTGACAGTGAGCCCTTGATAAGTGCGATCAAAGACCTGTTGAAGGCCGGCGGCGACGGCGAGGAGTGTTTTTCCGGTGCCGGCCTGGCCGTAGCAGGTGACGAGACTGATCTCGGGATCGAGCAGCGCATCGAGCAGGCAAACCTGACCGAGGTTCATCGGCTTGATGGAGTGTCCTTGGCCCACTTTGATGCAATCCGGGGCTCGCAAGCGCACGAATTCACCCTGGGCATTTAAGCGTGCGGGGATGGTGGCTTTTTCCCCGGCGGAGAGCAGGGCGTAGTCATTCACGGCGAGCGAGGCCACGCGGGCATCGCCGAGCTGGAGACGTCCGCTGCTGGCGTAGCGCTGCAATTCGTGGCCGGTGACTTCGATGCGCGGAATCTCGAAATTGGATACTTCGCGGGGCGCGACCTTGTCGTGGAGGTAGTCCTCGCACTCGATGCCCACGGCGCGGGCTTTGAGCTGCATGTTGAGGTCCTTGCTCACGAGGATCACCGGCGGTTTCTCGGTCTCGCGCAGCCACAGCGTGCAGGCAATGATGCGGTGATCGGCTTTGTCGAGATCGTGGAAGATTCGCTCGAACTCTTGGATGCTGGTGAACTTGCGTGCCTGGCCCGGGTCATAGACAGCGAGGCGAATCTTGCCGCCGCCCGCGGTGGGCACGCCGTGGGTGAGGTCGGAGCCCGCGGCGAACATTTGCATGAGCGCCCGATGCACTTCACGGGCATTGGCTCCGCGTTCCGTCATCTCGTTTTTAAAGCGGTCCAGCTCGCTGAGCACATCCACGGGGATGCAGATGCAGTGCTCCTCGAAGCGGTGGATGCAGGCGGGGTCGTGAAGAAGGACGTTGGTGTCCAGAACGAAGGTCTTCGTGCCGACCGGGGCTTCGGAGTTGGCGGCAGGACGTTTACGGCGGGAGGGGGCGGCTGTGGAGGCTGGCAAGGGAGGAGAAGGGGGCAGGGGACCGGAAGATGAGGGGCGTGATTCGATGAGGGTCGAACTGACTACATGAGGATGGTCGTCGCGGTCCATGGTAGGTTGGAGGGTGGTTGTGCCAAGCGTGTTGAATGGCGATTTGGGTCGGTTTCTCTTTGGCGCAGTGGCTGAACCAAGCGTGCCGTCCCGGAGCTGTGATTTTTTGAATGAATCACGGTAACTGGCAGAGGTTGTCAGAAACCCGAGGGAGCGGCAAGGGTTTATTCACAATGTTGAAGTTTATTCACAATGGGCACGGAACTGGCGCTGAGTGCCTGCCCGATTCAGAGATCCATGCGGTGATGGCTGGAGGACGGCCGACATACCCTTTGCAAGCCAGAGGTGCAGATGGGTGGGGGGCGGGGCTATTTCCCGGAGAGAATGCTTGCCAAAGAGGCGCGACGGCGGCGTAATCTGCACTCCCTTTTTCGCCTGCATGCCGAGCGTCTTCACCAAGAACGGATTCCGTTTTTTCTTCTACAGCAACGACCACGAGCCGCTGCATGTGCATGTGCGCAAAGGCGGTGGCGAGGCTGTTTTCGATGTCGAGCCACGAGTGCGGCTGCGTGAATCCGCAGGAATGAAAACTGCGGACATTCTGCGGGCTGAAGAGCTTGCCCGCGAGCACCGGCCCCTTATCATCTCCAAATGGCATGAGCACTTTGATTGACCAACCTTTGACTGCCTCGTATGCGCGTGGACGCGTTTCGGTCAAGATGCGCAGCGGGCTGGATTTCAGCTTTCCCGTGGCGGGCAATCCGCGTCTCGAAGGCCAGCCTGCGTTCAAGCTAGCGGTGATCGAGGTGTCCCCCTTTGGCCTTCACTGGCCCTTGCTCGACGAAGACCTCTCGATCCGTGGCATTCTCCATGGTGACCATGGTGCCAGCACTCTCCAGCCAGCGCGGACGAAACGCCCGGCGGATGCCCTTGCCCGATGACTTTTATGAAAATCTGCCCCTCTTTCGCCATGATCCCTCGTCTTGCCCTGTTTTCTCTCGGATGGTGCGGCCTTGCCGCCGCATCGCAGCCTGCCTCGGTCGCCGATCTGCCGGATGCGGACCCGGACGCGGAGCTGAAGTCGTTTGTGGTGCCGGAGGGCTTCGAGGTGAATCTCTTCGCGGCGGAGCCGATGATCCAGAAGCCGGTGCAGATGAACTGGGATGCCCAGGGCAGGCTGTGGGTGGTGTCGAGCACGACGTATCCGCACATCAAGCCGGGCGAAGACGCTAAGGACCAGGTCGTGGTGCTCGAGGATACCGATGGTGATGGCAAGGCGGACAAATCGACGCCCTTTGCCGAGGGGCTGCACATCCCGACGGCACTGGCGCCGGGCGATGGTGGTCTGTATGTGGCGAACTCGACCGAGGTGCTGTTTTTGAAGGACAAGGACGGCGATCTGAAGGCGGACGAGCGCACGATCCTGCTGAGCGGCTTTGGCACGGAGGACACGCACCACCTGCTGCACACCTTCCGCTGGGGGCCGGAGGGGATGCTTTACTTTAACCAGTCGATCTACATCCACACGCACATGGA
The DNA here is from genome assembly GCA_046051905.1 of Verrucomicrobiota bacterium. Classification (GTDB taxonomy): domain Bacteria; phylum Verrucomicrobiota; class Verrucomicrobiia; order Verrucomicrobiales; family Verrucomicrobiaceae; genus Prosthecobacter. Next base: position 1,156 of record JBJONJ010000016.1, on the reverse strand, counting down.
GACGCCGTATGGCGTGCGTCGCCTGATGGGCGGAGGCATTTGGGAGTTCCGCCCGGAGACGCGGCGGGCGGAAATCATCAGCAAGGGGCTGATCAATCCGTGGGGTTTTGAGTTCGACCGCTGGGGCCAGAGCTTTGCCTGCGACGGCGCGGGCGGGGAAGGGATCAATTTCATCTTTCCGGGCAGTGTCTTCGCCACGTCGCCGGGGGCGAAGCGCATCCTGCACGGCCTGAGCCCCGGCCAGCCGAAGCAGTGCGGCATGGAAGTGATCGAGGACCCGCATTTCCCGGCGGATTGGCAGGGTTCTTTCGTGCTGAATGACTTCCGTGGCAATCGCGTGAACCGTTTCACCCTCACGCCGAGCGGCAGCAGCTACATCGCCAAGCAGATGCCGGATGTGCTGGCGAGCACGCATCGCGCCTTCCGCCCGATCGATGTCAAAGTGGGGCCGGATGGTGCTCTTTACATCGCGGACTGGTACAACCCGATCATCCAGCACGGTGAGGTCGATTTTCGTGACCCGCGTCGTGACCATCAGCACGGGCGCATCTGGCGTATATCCGCCAAGGGCAAACCGCTCAGCCCACGGCCGAAAATTGCCGGGGCGAGCACGGCGGAGCTTCTGGAGATGCTGAAAAGCGACCGCAAGTACGTGCGCACCTTTGCGAAGCGGGAACTCCGCGACCAAGGCTCGGTGAAAGTCACCGCAGAGCTCGACGCCTGGGCGGCGCAGCAGACCGACGGGCATGCCTTGCTCGAGGCGGCCTGGGCTCGCGAGGGCGTGAATTCCTTCTCGGCGGCGCTGTGGCGGAAACTTTGGGAAAACAGCGATGCTCGCATCCGCGCGGCGGCGCTGCGCATCCTCAGCCATCGCTGGAAGGAACTGCCGGACGCGATGAAAGTGCTCGAAAAGGCCGTGGCGGACGAAAACGCCCAGGTGCGTCTGTGGGCTGTGGCGGTGCTGGCGGAGATGCGTAAGCCGGGGGCGATCAATCTGGCCCTGCGGGTGCTGGACCTGCCGATGGATGAAAACCTCGATTTCCTGCTAGAACTGACCTGCCGCGAGCAGGCGGAGGTCTGGATGCCCGCCGTGGTGAGCGGCAAGCTGAAGCTGGAGGACCGCCCGAAGCAGTTTGTCTATGCCATGAAGAGCACG
>JBJONJ010000015.1:0-15205 GCA_046051905.1 Verrucomicrobiota bacterium | reverse complement strand
GGGCTGGTGTTCGACGTTGATGTTCATGGCGGGGAATTTCAGGGGCGGTCAGGGTCCGCTCGCGGGGGGTGGCAAGGGGAGGCCGGGCCGGAGGGGCGGGCATGCTAGGACAACTTGCGGGTTTGACAACCACTGAAAAACCCGTTCTTGGCCCCGTCCCATGCGCCTCCATACCCGCCCTGAAGTCTGGTTCCTCGTCCTCGCCAGCGGCCTCGCCGCCTGGTGGGCGCTCCGCGAGCCTGCCCCCTACGCCACCGAGGCCGCGGAGGTCAGTGCCACGATGGCCGAGGACCCCGTCCTGCGCATCCAGCGCTGCACCCTCACCCGGGACTTTGGCAATGCCCGGCTGGACATCGAATTCCGCTTCCGCAACACCGCCCCGCGCCCTCTTTTCATGCAGCCGCCGGATGTCCGGCTCCTCACATCCGAGGGCAAGGAGGTGCCGCCCTTCATTCTGCCCGCCGAGCGACCGCCCCGAGTGGCCGAAAAGGCCTCCGGCGACCTCCGGTTGCGTTTTTGGCTCGAAAAAGAGCATCTGGCCTCCGGTCTCCGGCTCGATGTGCGCGGCCAAAGTGCCGAGGTGAAGTCCAAGGAGCCCTTTGACCTCGACAAGCTCGAAAACGCAAAGCCGAAGGTCTGGACGACCTCGAAATGGCAGTGACAAAGCGGGGCTTCGCTGGCGTTTAATGCGGCCCATGCGCTTCCTTGCCTCCTTCCTGCTGCTTTCCTCCGTCCTTTTCTCCGCCCAGCCGAATGTGCTCGTCATCATCGCGGACGACCTCGGCTACGCGGACATCGGCGTGCATGGCGGGACCGAGGTGCCGACGCCCCACATCGACGCCCTCGCCGCCTCCGGCGTGCGCTGCACCAGCGGCTACGTCTCCGCGCCCTACTGCAGCCCCTCGCGAGCCGGTTTTTTGACCGGCAAGGCCGCCACCCGCTTCGGCCATGAGTTCAATCCGCATGTCGGCGACGAGGCCAAGCTCGGCCTGCCGCTCGACCAGCGCACGATCGCCAACCTGCTGCAGGATGCCGGCTACGCCACGGCACTGGTCGGCAAATGGCATCAGGGGTTTGACGCGGCGCATCATCCGCTCTCGCGCGGCTTCGACGAGTATTTCGGCTTCCTCGTGGGCGGTCACAACTTCCTCCTCCACAAGGATGCCGAGCCGAAATTCGGCACCGCGCATTCCCACGACCTCATCTACCGCGGCCGCGAGGTGCAGAAGCTCGACGGTTACACCACAGACCTCTTCACCGATGAGGCGATGGCCTTCATGAACCGCCACACCGCGAAGCCGTGGTTCCTTTACCTCGCCTACAACGCCGTCCACACGCCGCTGGAGATCGTGGAAAAGCATCAGAGCCGTCTTCCGGCCAGCGTCACCAATCCCGCCCGCCGCGGCTACCTTTCGCTGCTCATCGGCCTCGATGACGCCATCGGTCGGCTGATGGCAGAGGTGCGTGCGAAGCATCCCGACACGCTCATGTTCTTCTTCAGCGACAACGGCGGCAGCGGCAAAAAGCCTTTCTTTGCCACCAACACCGGCCGCAACATCCCGCTGCGCGGTGACAAAGGCCAGACCTACGAAGGCGGCATCCGCGTGCCGTTTTTCGTCTCCTGGCCCGGCAAGCTGCCCGCCGGCAAAACCTTCGACCATGCCGTCACCGCGCTCGACGTGCTGCCCACAAGCTGCGCCGTGGCCGGAGCCAAGGCCCCCGATGGCATCGAAGGCGTGAACCTCGTCCCGCACCTCAGCGGCGAAAAGAGCGAACCTGCCCACAACATGCTCGCCTGGCGTTTCGGACCGCAGCAGGCCATCCGCAAAGGCCAATACAAACTTGTCATCGGCCGTGACTTCGAAGCGAAGCAAAACTCCGCCTGGCAGCTCTTCGATCTCAGCACCGACATCGGCGAGCAAAACGACCTCGCCGCATCAAAGCCCGAACTCGTCGCCGAGCTCAAATCCACCTGGGAAGCCTGGAACGCCACAAACATCGCTCCGCTCTGGCCCGGCACCCCGAACGAAGATCCAAAGCCGGAGAAAAAGTAGCGTTGTTCCTGCGGAACAGTGCAGAGGCGAAAAAAAATCGTCACGCTTTGAACATCCGAAATCGCCCCGAATCTAATGCCATCACAGTGATTGCGGGCGCAAGCCCCCATAAACTGGGTCTTGAGAGTGATTGGTTGTTAACCTGTTGAGGGTTGACCCCAAAAGCAACGACGGGGCCGGGCGGAATCGGGAGCCGCCCGGCCCCAATTGCATCCACGCGGAATGCAGGCAGTGTCCGCCGCATGAGTGTGGATGTTGTGTGTGCCATTTTGAAACGCGGAGAAACTGTCCTGATTGCCCGTCGGCCTGACGGCAAGAAGCTCGGTGGCCTGTGGGAATTCCCCGGCGGCAAAGTCGAGCCTGATGAACGGCCCGAAGCCGCTCTGCACCGCGAGCTGCATGAAGAGCTGGCCTGCGAGGTCCGCATTCTTCTCGAACTGCCCGCCTGCGAACATGCTTACGATTGGGGCACGATCCGCCTCATCCCTTTCGAGTGCGAGCTGACCGCGACAAGCGCGGAGCCGCATCCGCATGAGCACTCGGCACTCGCATGGGTGACTCTCGCGGAGATTTCACGCTACAATTTAGCCCCAGCGGATCTACCGGTGGTGGAGATGCTGAGATAAAGCCCGTCAGCCGATCTCAAAGATGCCCTCGATCTCGACGGCGATGTTGCCAGGAAGCGAGCCCATGCCCACGGCGCTGCGGGCACCAATGCCGTTTTCCTCACCCCATACCTGGCCGAAGAGCTCGCTGCAGCCGTTGATGACCTTCGGATGCTCGCCGAAGTCCGGTGTGCTGTTCACCATGCCGAGGAGTTTTACGACGCGCTTCACGCGGTCGAGGCTGCCGAGTTCTTTCTTCAGCGTGGCGAGCATGGCGAGGCCCACTTGCCGGGCGGCCTCCTTGCCTTCCGCCAAGCTCATGTCTGCACCCACGCGACCGCAGATGTAGTCATCGGGACCTCGGTAAGGACCGTGACCGGAGACGTAGGCCACATTGCCAACGATCACGACAGGCTTGTACACCCCGCCACGCGGAGGGGCGGGAGGAAGAGTGAGGCCGAGGGATAGGATCTGGTCTTCGGGAGTCATGCGTCGTTGAAGAGATGTTTGTTTTTCCAAAAGTAGCTGAAGCCGGAGACGAGCGTCAAGAGGGTGGTGAAATAGATGATCGCCGTGGGCACCCAAGCGGGCGTGAGAGCGAAAAGGGGCTTTGCAAAGCTAAACAGGGTCTCCGCCGAGGCACGCTGGACGAGGAACCAGCTCACCGTGATGATCTGCCAGACCATCTTGTGCTTGCCCAGCTTCTCTGCGGCCAGGATGGCCCCCTGCCCTGCCGCGATGAGGCGGATGCCCGTGACGCAAAACTCCCGCGCCAGCACCACAATGGCGATCCAAGCGGGCAGATCCCCCAGATCGACGAGCAGGATGAATGCGGCGGCGATGAGCACCTTGTCCGCCAGCGAATCGAAGAGCTTGCCAAAGTTCGTCACGATGCCGCGTGAGCGGGCGATGGAGCCGTCGAAGTAGTCCGTGATCGACGCCAGCCCGAACACCAGCGCCGCGATCGAGAGATGATTCGACCACGGCAGATAAAAACACGCCACAAACACCGCCGTGAGGATGAGGCGGGCGAGGGTGATCTGGTTCGGAAGGTTCATTCGGGCGGGCTGCTTCTAGCGGGAGATGCCAGAGCGTGCAACGGGCGTGACGAGGAGTTTTCTGCTCGTTCATGGGAAAAAGTATTCGCGGGCGGAATTGACACCTCGCGGGCCATTTCTCAGAATCGCCGCCATGAAAATCATCCCCGTGCTCTGCCAGCGCTGCGGCGCTCCGCTCGATGTGGCGGATGAATCCGTCCGCTTCGTCACCTGCGCCCATTGCAGCACCCCGCTGGAGATCGTGCGCGAGGCCACGCAATCGCACTCGCGGATTCTGGAGCAAATCCAGGCCACCACCGAGGATCACGGCAGACGATTGAAGGTGATCGAACTGCAAAACGAACTGGAGAGATTCGATCGTGAGTGGGAAGGCCGGGAAGTGATGATCGATGGGGTGCTGCGATCCCATGAGGGCAGGAAGGACATGGTTCTGCTGGCCGTGCCGGTGGCAATCATCGCCTTGATCATGCTCGCCCTCGGCATTTCAAACTGGGATCTGGCAACCATCATCCTTTCCGTGATCCCCTTTTTTGGAGCGTGGTTCGTTTTCAGAGGCCTCCAGAAGACACGACGCGATCTCAAAGTGCTCGAAGACCTGGCGATGGCGCACCAGGTCCAGCGTCTTCAATTGGTGGAAGCCATCGAGTCCGCAAGGCGCGAGGCGCAAGCCTGATCCTCACTCCTTCTCAAACAGCAGCCGCAGGCTGTTCAAGCACACGACTACCGTGCTGCCCTCATGCGTGAGCACTCCCAGCGTGAGCGGGACGATGCCAAACAGCGACGCCACGGCCATGACGATGACGCTGCCGAGGGAGATAAAGATGTTTTGCTGGATGATGCGGCGGGCGTGCTCGCTGATGCGGCGGGCGGAGAGGAGCTTTTCGATCTTGTCCTGCATCAGCACGACATCGCTCTGTTCCAGCGCGGCATCACTGCCTCTCGCGCCCATGGCGACGCTGACGTAAGCGGCGGCGAGGCTCGGGGCGTCGTTCACGCCATCGCCGACCATGGCGACCTTGCGGCCCTGCTGCGTGAGCTCGTGAATGGCGGCCACTTTGTCCTCGGGATGCAATCCGGCACGCACTTCGCTCAGGCCGAGCTGCTTGGCGACCTCGGTGGCGGCGGCGCGGCGATCACCGGTGAGCATGATGGTGCGCACGCCGTCTTTGGCGAGGCTTTCGAGCACGGCACGGCTGCCGGGGCGCACCTCATCCTTGAGCAAAATGCGGCCGACGATCTGCTCGTGCAGCACCCACACCTCGCTGAAGCCCAGCGGCGCATCGGGAACGCCCGCCAAGGCATCGCCGAGGGCGCTGTCTTTGACGAGTTCGCGCCTGCCGACATAACTGAGGCCGCTTTCCGTGCGTCCGCGCAGTCCCTGACCGGCGATGGAGTGGAACTCGGCCAGTTTCTCCGCCACAAAGCCCTTCACCTGCCCGTGACGCGTGATGGCGCGGGCGATGGGGTGGTTCGAGTTCGATTCCAAATTCACCGCGATGCGCAGCACATCATCTTCGCGGCCTGCGGGGAAGGATTCGATCTTCGTCACCTTCAACTCGCCCTCCGTGAGCGTGCCAGTCTTGTCCATGGCGATCACATCCACCTCGGCAAGCTTTTCGATGGCCGCACCACCGCGGAACAAAATGCCATGCCGTGCTCCCCACGCGATGGCGGCAAGAATGGCCGACGGGATGGACAAAACAAGCGCACAGGGGCTCATCACGACCAGCAACGTCATCGCCCGATAAAAAGACGACTTCGACGCGGCGGTGTTTTCAAAGGGCGGAATGCCAAAAACGAGCCACCACACGAAAAACATCAGCGCCACGATGCCGAGCGTGAGCAGCGTGTAACGCGTGCCAAAGCGATCCGTGAAGCGCTGGCTGGGTGCCCGCATCTTTTGCGCCGTTTGGATCAGCGTGATGATTTTCGCCAGTGAGCTTTGCGTGGCCGGTTTATCGACGCGCACCTGCACGAGACCCCAGAGATTCAGCGTGCCGCCAAAGATGGCCGCGCCGGTTTCCTTCGTGATCGGCATGGCCTCGCCGGTGAGTGTGGATTCATCCGCTGCTGTGAGGCCGGAGACGACGGTGCCATCCACCGCGAAGAGCTCATCCGGCTTCACCACGATCACATCGCCGATGCGCAGCGCCGCCACGCCGCGATCCTCCGTTGTGCCATCCGGCAGCAGCACATGCGCAAACTTGGGCGCGGCCTTCGTCAGCGCATTGATCTCGCGATGCGTGCGGTAGAGCACGAAATGCTCCAAAGCGCCGCTGGTGGAGAAAAGGAAGAGCAGCAGCGCCCCCTCCTCCCACGCTCCAATCGCCACCGCACCCAGCGCGACGGCCAGCATGAGGAAATGCACATCGAGCCGTCCTTCGCGGATGTTTTCCCACGCATCCTTCGCAGAGTCCCAACCGCCGGAGATGAGTGAAATGCCAAACAGCATCTGCGAGACCCACATCGGTGCATCGGCGAACTTCTCGACCAGATAGCCCGCAACGAGCGCGAGGCCGCAAACAGCGGCTTGCATGGCCAGCGTGCGCCATTCCTCATCGCTCTCCTGCTCCATCTCATCCGCCTCCGGCCACTCAAACTCACGCCACTTCCAAAACGTGGGCGCGGTGGGACATGAGGGCTTCTCGATCTGCATCACGCTGCCGCTTTGGCTCACATCAAACATCCTCGTGTGCTCCGGCACCTGCTTCAGCCACTTTGCATCAATGCTGCGCAGCACCTCGGCGAGCTTTGACTGAAGCAAATCTCCATCCACCCGCCCGAGCGTGGCCATCTCGACCTTCTTCGAAGCCGGATCGAGCCGGATGGCCTCCACGGAGGGCTCATCGAGCAGGAAGGACTCGAGAGCGAGCATCCAAGAGGTGTCGGGTGTGTTGGGCATGGTGTATTTAGGATCTCAGACCGTCAGATAGGTTCATGTGTTGAAGAACTCGAATTCGATCAGTCGGTCGTTCTCAAACACCGCCAGCCAACAAAAGCCAAAATGACCGTCTGAGCTCCGTGATTGAGGCAAGTCACTGATCATGTAGATCTGACCTGGCTTCGCGATAGGAGGTGGCTTCACGACCTTGAAAAAGGAATGCGGGAACTGCTCTTCGAACTGGTGCATGGTTGATCCCAGCAAGCTTTGTCGAAAAGCGTAATCATGGAAGATGCCACTCAAAGCCACTGCTGACTCATAACGTCTCCATCCAGCCTTCCAGAGCAGGTAGCACAGGTTGTGGTGAGTGTTCAGGCTCTGACACGCGAGGAAAACGACTATCACAAGAGCCGACAACGACGTGGCGGCTAAAACTAAAGGAAATAGGCGTTTGGGTCGATATAAGCTCACGGGTCGTTCGTCACCTCCTGGCACTGTTGCAGCAGCAAGATCAGGTCAGCTAGACCTTTCTCAAGGTAGGTTTTGCGCTTCATGCGCCACAGCACAGGTCCAGCCGCCTCACGCGATCTTCACCACACCCACGGTCGTGTTGTCCTGGCGCTCGTAATTGATGCGGCGGATGGCGAAGATGATGGCGTCGGCGATTTTATCGGCGGTGGTGTGCTTGCCAAAACTAAGGAGCTCTTCCAAGGCCTTGTCGCTGAGGGTGAAAATGCCGTCGCTGGCACCGATGATGATGTCGCCCTCTTGCAGGGCGATGGGATGCGGCGGCGAATCGATCATCGCCATGGGCATGCCGAGCAGGGCGGATTGCAGCGTGTGGCGGTCGGGATGGTTCGCAGCCTCCTCGGCGGTGATTTCACCGCGTTTGGCCCGCTCTTCGATGAGAGGCGCGAGCGAGTGGTCCTGATTGATGCGGTTGAGTTTCCCGTCGCGAAAAAGGAAGAGCGGTGAATCACCCACGCTGATCCATTCCATCCATTTTTGCGTCACCAGCACGCCGATCATCGTGGTGCCCATCGGCGGTGCCACGGCAGGCATACGGTCGGTGATGTAGCCGAGCGTGCTGTTCGCGGTTTGCAGGGCGTGGTGGAGCTTGTCCGCCGTATGACCATCCACCTCATGGTAGGCACGCACAAAGGCGTTCACACCGATGTAACTCGCGACACTGCCACCTGCGTGGGCACCGAGACCATCGCCCACCACGAGCATGAGGCGCTCTAGGCTGCGCTCGCCCGGCTCGGCAGCATCCGCGAAGGCATAATAGTCCTCCTGGTTCTCACGACGGCCGCGATACTGACGGGCGGCAAAATCCTGCTCTTGGATGAAGGCAGCGTCGGTGACGGCGTCGGCGACAAAAACAGGGGCGGTCTTGTTGGCTTTGGGGAGCTTGATGTCGTCGGTGATCACTCGGCGCTGAACTGGAAGGAGGTGGTGCTTTGATAGACATCCCCGGGATGCAGCACCACGGACGGGAAGGCGGGCTGATTCGGGCTGTCGGGATAGTGCTGGGTCTCAAGACAGAAGCCGTGGCGCTTTCCATACACATGGCCGCTCTTGCCGGCCACGCCTTTGAGATGATTGCCGGTGTAAAACTGCACGCCGGGCTCCGTCGTCATCACCGTCATGACGCGACCGCTCTTCGGATCGCGCACCTTCGCGGCCATTCGCATGCCACGGCCAGCACGGAGGATGTAATTGTGATCGTAACCCTTGCCCTGCACGAGCGGTTTGAAGTCGGAGCTGATGCGGCTGCCGATCTTCAGCGGCACATTAAACTCCAGCGGCGTACCCACCACAGTCGCGAACTCGCCCGTGGGGACCAACGCATCATCCGTGGGCGTGTACTCGGTGGCGGCTATCATGATTTCGTGCCCCAGCACATCGCCGCTGCCCTCGCCGGCGAGGTTGAAGTAGCTGTGGTTCGTGAGGTTCACGACGGTGGCCTTGTCCGTGGTGGCGCGGTATCTGATCTCGAGCGTGTTGTCCGCCTTCAGTTTGTAGGTCACGAGGCATTCCAGCTCGCCGGGGAAACCTTCCTCGCCATCGGGGCTGGTATAGCGCATCTCCACGCCCACATTGTCGCCTTTTTGGAAGTCCACGGCCTTCCAGACCCTCCTTGCAAAATTCTCTACACCACCATGAATGTGGTTTTTACCCGAATTGGCCGTCACCGCCACCTCCTGGCCGTTGAGCTTGAATTTCGCCCCGCCGATGCGGTTTGCATAGCGGCCGATCAGAGCGCCAAAGTGTGGATGTTTGCCCAGGTAAGGCTCCAACGCGTCAAAGCCGAGCACGACATCGGCAAGCTGGCCTTGTTTGTCCGGCACCCTCAGCGCCACGATGATGCCGCCGTAGTTCGTGATCTTTACTTCGATACCCGCGGCGTTCTTAAGGGTGAAAAGGCGCACTTTCTCACCCGCGGCCGTTTTTCCCCAGGCGATGGAGTCCACGGATACTTTCTCCGCCGCCATCGAGACAGCGGCGAGGATGAAAAGGCTCAAAAAGGGCGCGAATCGTGTCATGGTGGGTTGAGAGTCGCGATTTTGGCGGTTGGCGGGCCATCGCGCAAGGAGTGAAAGTGGCCCATCCAAGTTGCCCTGTTCCTGTGGAATAGAGTTTCAGAGCCTTGTTCCCCAGGAACAAGGCAACATTTCATTAACCTCCGCCGCCGCTGTCCTCAGGCAACCGGTGACACTCGCTCCCGGCGGGTGCGAACCGACCTGAAACTCATGAAAAACTGGAAAACCAAACTCTTTGGCGGCAACGCTTTAGACTTCTACTGCTGGAATTTTGCCGCCGTGCTCGCTCTGATCGACTACGCCCGCTAGGTGCTCGCGGCGGCGCGTGCCGAGTCGGCTGTGGTCATGCAGCGAGATCTGCTGATCGCCATCTACATCGTGCTGCTCGGCTGCTTTGGTCTGCTGCTGCAAAACTACCTTGCCCGGCTGGCCGCGAAGCTAGATGAGAAGACAAAAATCCCTCTCACCTTCCCACGATCATGAGTGATCCACTGAACGGTCTCGATCCCGCCGGCCTCATGGCCACCGCGGCCATGCCGACCGATGGCGATGCGGACACGCTGCCGCTTCAACGCACCGATCTGCCCACGCGGGCGGAGATCGCCGCCGCGTTTCCCGATCTCGAAATCGTCGGCCTGATCGGCCACGGCGGCATGAGCGCGGTTTTCAAGGTACGCCAGCCCAAGCTCGATCGTGCCGTTGCGCTCAAAGTTCTGCCGAAGGCTCTCGCGGCCACACCTGGCTTTGCGGAGCGCTTCCATCGCGAAGGCCGCGTACTCGCCCGTGTCAGCCATCCCAGCATCGTCACCGTGCATGACTTTGGTAGTGTGGTGCAGTCCTCTGCACGGCGCTCAGATGAGTGCGGAGGACTCAACCAAACTCAAAGCCAGCCTCTGCACTACCTCATCATGGAGTTCGTCGATGGCGTGAATCTCCGGCAGGCCATGCGAGCAGGCCGTTTCACGCCGGAGCAAGCGCTCAAGATTATCCCCGCGATCTGCGACGCGCTTCAATTCGCCCACGCGCAGGACGTTTTGCATCGAGACATCAAACCGGAGAACATCCTGCTCGATACGAACGGCAAGGTGAAGATCGCCGACTTCGGCATCGCCAAGATCCTCAACGAAAAAAGCGGCGACATGCTGCTCACCCAAAGCGGTGCAAAGCTCGGCACCACGAACCAGATGGCCTCATCCTCCGCCGAGGTCCAGCAAGCGACAGCTTCTTCGTGAAATGGGACCAGGTGATCGGCAAATTGATCTTCTCGCACTTCACGCCGGATACGCTGCCCATGCCATGACCTCATCCTTTCATGACACCCGCTGGACGCTCGTTTCCCGTTCACGCGGAGCAGATACGCAGGCGTCACGGAGCTCAGCGACCTGTGTGAAGCCTACTATGCGCCCGTGGTGGCCTTTCTCCCCCGGGACGGACGCGAGGAAGATGCCGCGCGGGAACTGGCGCATGATTTCTTTGCCAAACTGCTCGCCGGTGGAGCCATGGAAGGGGCGAAGCCGGAGCGTGGACGCTTCCGAAGTTACCTGCTCGGGGCTTTGAAGCACTTCGCGGCCGATCAGTGGGACAAAGTCATCGCAGCGAAGCGCGGCGGTGGTGTTGAGCAGGCCGAAGTGGATATCGAAATGGCTGATGAAGCCGCTACTATGCCCGACGCCGAATTTGACCACCAATGGGCGCTCACGGTGCTAGCACGAAGTTTGAGCCCGCTGGAGGCCGAGATGGTTTCCGGAGGCAAAAAGACCCATTGCGAGGCCCTGAAGCCCTGCCTGAGTGCTGAGGCCAATTCGACCCCGCAGGTCGTGGCGGCCGAAAAGTTAGGCCTGAGCATCGAAGCCGTCAAAGTGGCCGTCCACCGCCTGCGCAAACGCTTCCGCGAGGCCGTCAAAACCGAGATCGCGCACACCGTGAGCGATGCTGCGGACATCCGCGAGGAACTCGATGCGCTGATGCAAGCGCTGCGAAAGTAGCCCTGTTCCTGCAGAACAGGGCCTCTGCACCTTGTTCCGCAGGAACAAGGCAACAATCGGGCGCTCACGCCAGCATCTTCGTGACGAGCTCGCCATGCACGTTGGTGAGGCGCATGTCGAGGCCTTGGAAACGCACGGCGAGCTTGGTGTGATCAAAGCCGAGCAGGTGGAGCAGCGTGGCGTGGAGATCGTGCACGTGCACGGCATCCTGGGTGACATTGAAACCGAACTCATCACTCTCGCCGAGCGTCATGCCAGGCTTCATGCCGCCGCCAGCAAACCACATGCTGAAGCAGTTCGGGTGATGATCACGGCCATCGCTGCCGCCTTGAACCATCGGCGTGCGTCCAAACTCGCCGCCCCAGATCACGATGGTGTCTTCCAGCAGGCCGCGTTGCTTCAAATCACGCACGAGAGCGGCGCAGGGCTTGTCGGTGAGGCCGCACTGGGTCTTCAATCCGCCGGTGAGGCCACCGTGATGGTCCCAGGCTTCGTGGAAGAGCTGCACAAAGCGCACACCACTTTCGATGAGGCGGCGGGCGAGCAGGCAGTTGTTCGCAAAGGATGCCTCGCCGGGCTTCGCACCATACATGTCGAGGATGTGCTGAGGCTCTTTGGAGATGTCCATCAGCTCGGGCGCTGTTTGCTGCATGCGGTAGGCCAGTTCGAAGCTGTTGATGCGGCTCGCGATCTCGGGATCACCCACGACGTTGAGCCGCTCCTCGTTGAGCTGCTTGAGCACATCAAGCGTGTCACGCTGCGTGGCATCATCGACACCTTGCGGATGGTTGAGGAAGAGCACCGGCTCTCCACTGCTGCGAAAGGGCACGCCTTGATAGACGGTGGGCAGGAAACCGCAGCCGAAATTGCTCAGGCCGCCGCTGGGACCTTTTTGGCCGCTTTGCATGACGACGTAGCCGGGGATGTCCCGGTTCTCCGTGCCGAGACCGTAGAGCGTCCACGCACCGAAGCTCGGGCGGCCAAAAATCTGCGATCCGGTGCTCATCAAAATCTGCCCCGGCGCATGATTGAAGGCATCCGTCTTCATCGACCGCACGATGGTGAGATCATCGGCGATCTGCGCGGTGTGCGGCAGCAGCTCGCTCAGCTCAGCACCACTTTGACCATGGCGGGCGAATTTGAACTTCGGGCCAAGCAGCTTGCTATTCGGATTGATGAAGGCAGCGCGGTAGCCTTTGAGCAAATCAGCCGGGGGGAGCTTTCCATCCCATTTCGACAACTCAGGCTTGTTGTCGAAAAGCTCCAGATGGCTCGGAGCGCCGCCCATGAAGAGGTAGATAACGCGTTTGGCCTTCGCGGGGTAGTTGGGCTTCTTGATGGCCAGCGGGTCGGCGGCCGTGGGCGCGGCTTTCGCGGCCAAATCCATCGCCGCGATGCTGGCAAGGCCCACGCCGCATTCTTTAAAGAACCAGCGGCGGGTGCGGTAGCGGGCGTATTCGGCCTGGAGTTCGTGGCGGAGCTTCATGTCAGGCTTTTACACCCGAAATGACCTTCTTCCTGCCACGAACTCGCTCAAAACAAAAAGCGTCGCGGCATTCTCCATGCCGCGACGCCTTGATTTCGGGCCTCATTTGCCCTGCTGACCACTCCAAACCGGCCACCACGCCTCGAACTCGGACGGGCGCACTCGCACCCGGACGATGCTGCCCATCGTGAGGGCGAGGAGTTTACTCTCGACGATCTCGATGAAGCTGGCGCGGTCGTCGGCGGTGATGTTCGCGGCGGCCCAATGGCGCAGCTCGGAGGCGGCCTGCATTTTCGTGAGCCGCCGCACCACCACACCACGTATGAAGTCCGCGATTTCCACCTGATAACGGAAGGCCGCCGGGTCCGGCAGGCCCACCTCATCACGGATGAGCGCATAGCGCCCGGCCGATTCCTCATAGGCATGCACAAAGACCTCCCGCAGCAGCTCGATGCGGTTCAGCTCATACACGCCGAGGATACCCGTCGTGTAATCCCGCACCGGCACGCCGGTGAAGGACAGCGGTGCCACATTCGCCTGAATGAGCGGTATGTTTGCCGCCAGACGCGAGGTGCGCTTATTGCCGTCGGTGAAGGGCTGCAGGTAGGGCATGTGGACCATGAGGAAGAAGCTGCACTCCAGCGGGTCGCGGATGGCCCCGGCCTTTTGCAGGATGAGGTCAAAGCATTCCTCGATGAGGGCGGGTTTGTTCGTCGGATGATAAACACTCCCGCCGATGCCCACCGGGATCGTGCGCAGAGCGCCCTCCATCTTGTGGTCCTTCATGAGATGCTCCGTGAGCGTGGAGTGCAGGTTGAGGAAGGTGTAGCGGTTGAAGCCCATCTCCTTCTGCGCCTCCAGCAGGAACTCGATGGCCCTCTTGTGATTGAGGATCATGCGAGACTCCATCGTGCGCACCGGATCACCGCTATCCCCCTGCTGGAGGAGGAAATCGGTCTCCAGCAGCGAGAAGGTGCTACCTTCGAGGCGGCTGGAGTTCCAGGTGAGATCGATGATGAGTCGGTCCATCACCTGCCGAGCGTGGGTTCCCGGCGGCAACGCTGCCATCTCGGGAGATTGCCCCTTGGACAGCAGATGCGCCCGCAGCTTTTCCGGCAGGTACATCGTTTCGTTCGGGACGTAAGCGTCGAGGAATTCACGGTTGTACCACGCGGGTTTGCGCTGGGAATAATGGTCGCGGAAGTAGTCCTTGAGGTCGCGGAGCGGATCGCTCGCGGCGGCAGGAATGTCTTCGCGGAAGATGTTGGACTCGGAAAGCGGCAGCGCCGGGGTTTGCACTACTTTTTCGGGCTGGCTAACCACGCGATACTTCGTGGCCCGCGCTTTGCCGATTCGCTCTAACTGCCCAGCACGAACCATCTCGTCCAAACGACGCTGGAGAGTGCGGCGGGAGGTTTCCTCGCCGAATCGCGCCATGAGGTCGTCGATGCCGAGGCCGTTGGCGACCTCAGAAATGGCGCGATTCAGGGCGTCTGGCATGATTTCTGGCATGAATGGCGCTGTTTTAGTATAAATTTGGCGCGATTCAAGGTTTTTTGGCATGATTTTGACTTATCGCGCCAAATCGTGCCACTACGTCAAGGACGACCGAGGAGCCTTTTGATGTCGCCTTCCGAGTAGGTCTTGCTGAGGTCGTCAAAAGGCCGGTTCTCGATGATCTTCGGTACTTTGCCAATCTGCTGGTTGGAAGGAAGAGCCGAGTCGGTGCCGAAAGTTTTACCGCCATCCCGGAAGAAGCTGCCGCCATCTCGGGACATCTTGGTGGCATCGCGGCTCATGGAGGCGTCGAAGGCCTGATTTCCGAGGCGGCTCGCTTTGCTGCCATCCGAGAAGGCCGCCTGGCCATCCCGCGACGTGGTCAGCCCCTTGGCGTCGGCAGTTTTGAAGTAGTTAAGGCCTTTCACCTGATTCGCCGCGCTAAAGCTCGAAGCACGATGTCCCTGCGTCTGCCATTTGGAGCCGATGCTCCGGCCTTTCGACGGATCATTCATGTACTTCTGATACGGGCTCACGCGGCCCATGTCCGGCTTGTTGAGCCGCTGGCCGAGCGTCTGGCTCATCGGATCCTTCTTCTTTTTGCTCTTGGTGCTGCACGAGCACAAAAACACCGCGCCGAGGCAGAGGATGATTTTGAAGAAGAGCTTCATGGTGGAGGGGCGGCTTGGTCGAGCTGCTGCTTGGTGAGGAAGGCGGCCTCGCGGGCGGTGCCAGTGGGGAGGCGGTATTTCGGCAGCTCGGCGGCGAGGGTGCTTAGTTTCCCCCACGCGGCGTGGAGTTCAAACACGAGTTTTGCGCTCTCGGCGGGCATCGCCCAGTTCATGCGCATGAGGAAGGCCTCCGCAGCCTCGAAGTCCTTTTGGCGAATGAGAAAACGCGTCCACGCGGCGTGGATCTCCGGCTGCAAACTCTCGCCGGCCTCGATCTGCCTTAGCGCAGCATCGAAAAGCTCGCGGGCGAGGTCCGCGTGACCGGTTTCTTCCAAAGCGAGTGCCCAGGCCACCGTCTGCCCGCCGCCGGGGAAGGCCATGCGCAGCGTCTCATTAAAAAGCTCACGCACCTCCGCCTCGTCGCC
>JBJONJ010000014.1:0-2818 GCA_046051905.1 Verrucomicrobiota bacterium | reverse complement strand
CTTCAACGCACCACCGCCGTGGATGCAGATCGCCATCATGGAGCAAGGCGTGCAGGAGTGGGCGAACGGGGACAACCCGCGCATCCTCGAATACCTCAAGAGCTGCGGCATCAGCGGCAATCTGCTGCACGACGAGACGGCCTGGTGCGCGGCTTTTGTGAACTGGTGCGTGAAGCGCAGCGGCTACCAGCCTCAAGGCAGCGCCCGCGTCTCCGACTGGTGGGGCTGGGGCCGTCCCGTGGCGGCGACTTATGGCGCGATCTGCATCACCCAGCCGCTCACGGTCGATCAAGCCGGCAGCGGGCACATCGGCTTCCTCCACGCGGTGGACGCGACGAATGTGTGGCTGCTGAGCGGCAATTCGAAGAATCAGGTGCGCATCGCCCCGTATCCCAAGAACAAGCTGATCCACAACGCGCCATTTCGCTGGCCGTATTGAGGTCCGTGGACCGCGCTCCGGCACGGCCCAAACTTCACACCGAATTCCGGAGAGCAGGTTCCGGAATTTCGCGTTTGTCATCTCCTGCCCCGTCATTCAACATCGCGCCCACTTTCCCCCGCATGAGCACCACCGCCACTCCCGACGCCTCCGCCCCATGGTATAAACAGATGACCAAGTACCACTGGTTCGTCTTCATCGTGGCCTCGCTGGCTTGGTTGTTTGACTGCCTTGACCAGCAGCTCTTCCTGCTCGCCCGCAATTCGGCGATGAAAGCGCTGCTGCCGCCGGACATGGACCCGATCAAATACGGCGGCTATGCCACCTCCATCTTCGTCGCAGGCTGGGCCACCGGTGGCCTCATCTTCGGTTCCGTAGGCGACCGCATCGGCCGCGCGAAGACGCTGACGCTGACGGTGCTCATTTACTCCGTCTGCACCGGTCTCTCGGCTTTCTCGAAGGGCTGGATCGACTTTGCGATTTATCGCTTCCTTACCGGCCTCGGCGTCGGCGGTGTGTTTGGTCTCGCGGTGGCCTTGGTGGCCGATACGCTGCCAGACACGGCTCGTGCGGGTGCTCTCGGCACCTTGCAGGCGCTCTCCGCAGTTGGAAACATCGCTGCTGGACTCACGAGCATGTACATGGGCAGCTTGGAAGCCTCCAAAGTGATCGAGCCCGGCACCGCTTGGAAGTACATGTTCCTCGTCGGCGCTCTTCCCGCCTTCCTCTGCGTCTTCATCCAGATCCGTCTGAAGGAACCCGAGAAGTGGGTCAAAGCACGTGCTGCGGGCAAGGCCGCAGGCGTGAAATTTGGCTCCTACTCGGCCCTGCTCGGTGATGTGCGCTGGAGAAAGCCCGCGCTGCTCGGCATGGTGCTCTGCATCGCCGGTGTGATCGGCCTGTGGGGCATCGGATTCTTCAGCCCTGAGCTCGTCGGTGACGTGATGGAACGCTCTCTGAAGGCTGAAGGCGTCGCTCCTGAAAAGATCGCCGGTGAAAAGACCTACTGGATCGGCGTGAACTCCATCGTGCAGAACCTCGGTGCGTTCTTTGGCATGCTCCTCATGACCAAGATCGCTCAGGGTCGGGGCCGCAAACCAGCCTTTGCGATGGCTTACATCGCCGCGCTGGTGGCCACGGTCGGCTTCTTCCAGTTCTTCAATGGCCGTGGCGACATCTGGATGAGCGCCGTGATGGGAGCCTGCCAGCTCGCTCTCTTCGCTGGCTTCGCCATCTACCTGCCGGAGCTCTTCCCGACCAGCCTGCGCAGCACTGGCACGAGCTTCTGCTACAACGTCGGCCGTTTCGTCGCCGCGAGCGGTCCATTCACCCTTGGCAGCCTGCAAGCCGCTCTCAAAGCCGGTGCCACCACACCCGAAGCGAAGCTGGAAGCCTTCCGCACCGCGTGCACCTACATGAGCGCCATCTTCCTCCTCGGCCTCGTCGCGCTCGCGTTCCTTCCGGAGACCAAAGGCCGTCCGATGCCGGAAGATTGACCGGCTGCGCCGGATTGATGAAACCCGAATGACGAAGGCCGAATCGCTTCGTCATTCCTTCGTCATTCGACCTTCATCATTCGTCATTTTTTATGACTCCAGCCGAACTCATCGCTCTCAAAGACCCGGCGAAGCTCTCGCCCGAGGCGCAGGCCTTGTGGCAGATCAAAAATGGCGATTGGGACTCCGCGCACAACATCGCGCAGGACATTCACACGAAGATGGGCTCGTGGATTCACGCGCTGCTGCATGTGATCGAGGGCGATCAGTGGAATGCGGATTACTGGTTCTCGAAGGCCGGCAAGCCCTCGCACGGGCCGAAAGAGATCGACAAACTTTGGGATGAGATCGCCAGAGTTGTGCTATCTTGAGGCTTTCCTGCCTTGAATACTGACCTCGCCAAACCCCAGCCTCGTTTCGAAGACCTTCGTGGAATTCTGCACTATGTGCCGCAGTTCCGACAAAAGGTCTTTGTGATCGCTTTTGACGGTGCGCTGATGATGCAGCCGGGCTTTGCGAGCCTGCTGCAGGACGTGGCGGTACTGCAATCGCTCAACATCGAGGTGGTGCTCGTCTTTGGTGCCCGTGCTCAGGTGCAGGCGCTCGCGGCGAAGCGCGGGATCACGCTTTACAACGACGACGGCATGGGCCGCACCGATGCAGCGGGCATCGAAATCGCCAAAGATGCCATCATGCGGCAGTGCAGCGATCTCGCGGCGGAACTCACGGCTCTCGAAATGCCCGTGGCGGTCTCCAATGCGCTCGCGGTGCATCCGGCGGGCGTGATTGACGGCGTCGATCTCGAATTCACCGGCCGCATTGAGCGTGTCGATGAGGAAAGCCTCCGTGCGCTGCTCAAAGCGGACATCATCCCGATTTTGCC
>JBJONJ010000013.1:0-11210 GCA_046051905.1 Verrucomicrobiota bacterium | reverse complement strand
GGCTTGTGAATTGGCCTGCGTGCGGCTCACGACGGCGACTTTCGCGCCCTCGGCGGCGAAGGCTTCAGCGATGGCTTTGCCGATGCCGCGTCCGGCACCGGTGACGACGGCGACTTTGTCTTGGAGTTTTCCCATGAAGGTGTTTTAAACAGGGCCGCACACTGACGCAACAAAAGAACCGCCATGCCCACGCTCGACCATGAGAACCAACTGCGCCGCGAGGGCTTTCGCGTGGTCGCGGGTGTGGATGAGGCGGGACGCGGGCCGCTGGCGGGACCGGTGACAGTGGCGGCGGTGGTTTTGCCGGAGGGCTTCACGCATGAGGTGCTGAATGATTCGAAGCAGCTCACGGAAAAGAAGCGCGAGAGGCTTTATGAGGAGATCACGGGCGACTCGAGCATCCGCTGGCATTGCTGCGTGATCGAGCCGGCGGAGATCGACCGCATCAACATCCTGCAAGCGACTTGGGAAGGCATGCGACGCTCGGCGCTGGCACTCGATCCGAGGCCGGATGCCGTTTTGATCGATGGCAAGCCGGTGAAGAAGTATCCGCTGCATCAGGTGGCGCTGGTGAAGGGTGACAGCCTGAGTTTTAGCATCGCGGCGGCGAGTGTGATCGCGAAGGTGACGCGTGATCGGATCATGCTGCGGCTGGCGGAGGCCTTTCCGCAGTATGGTTTTGAGATTCACAAAGGCTACCCCACGCCGAAACACCTCGCGGCTTTGAAACAACATGGTCCGTGTCCGCAGCATCGGCGGAGTTTTGGGCCGGTGGCGCAGTTGGAACTCGATTTGGGATGAGAGTGGGGCTTCCAGCACGAATGCGCTGGCTGCGTCGGTGGTTCACCGGGCATCCGTGGGTGAGGCTGGCGGGCATTTGGATGCGGGCGTGGCCGCAGCGGCGCTTTCAGCGTGTGATGCTTGGGCGGAAGCTTTCGACGGCGGAGATTGGTTTGATGGGCGAGTGGATTGCCACGCGCTGGTTGCGGCAAAGCGATCGCGTCATCTTCCGTCGCAATTTTCGCGGCGTGAGTCGTGGCGAGGTGGACATCGTGGCTCGGCATCGCGGCTCTTTGACTTTTGTGGAGGTAAAAACACGCACGAGTCGTGCCTTTGGTCGTCCCGCAGACAACGTGGGGCCGGACAAGCAGCGTCTCATCATTCGCGGGGCGCAGGACTGGCTGCGTGAGGTGGATGTGCGACCTGTGCCGTTCCGTTTCGACATCGCGGAGATCACTCTCATCCCTGGCGAGCTGCCGCAGGTGAACATCATGGAGAATGCCTTCCAGCTTCCCGATAGCTCGATGGCGGGGCGGTGAGAAAGAGGGGTGGAGTGGTGGGGATTTGATTTCCATCACTCCACTTCTCCACCGCCCCATCCCATCCGAATTCAGGATGACGTGGAATGTAGAACCTGACAGCATCCCGCGTTTGTGAGACTCTCTCCGTCCACCACCATGAAAAAATCCGTTTTCGCCCTCTTCGCCAGTTTTGCCTTCGCTGCTTTTTCACCTGCTGCGGACCATGTGACCTATGGACCAGCTGGAAAAGCCAATGGGAAGCATGTGGTGCTGCTCTCCGGCGATGAGGAGTATCGCAGTGAGGAGGCGATGCCGATGCTTGGCAAGATCCTCAGCCAGCATCACGGTTTCAAATGCACGGTACTCTTCAGTTTGAACGACAAGGGTGAGATCGATCCGGCAGCCGGTGGCAGCCTCTCGAATCCGGCGGCGCTCGATTCTGCGGATGCGATCGTGATGCTTCTGCGCTTCCGCCATTGGGACGTGGCCACGAGCGGCAAGTTTCAGGCGGCGATCAATCGCGGTGTGCCGGTCATTGCCCTGCGCACGAGCACGCATGCCTTCAGCGGTTATCCGAAAGACAGTCCTTTCGCCGTTTGGAACTGGAACAACCCCGATGGAGGCTGGGGCAAAAAAGTACTCGGCGAGACCTGGGTGAGCCACTGGGGCAAGCACAAGGTCGAGGCCACGAAAGGCATCCTCGAAGCCACGAATGCCTCTCATCCCGTGCTTCGCGGCATCACCGGACTCTTCGGCAACAGCGATGTGTATGAAGCGGTGCCTCCTGCTGATGCGGTGATCTTGGCGCGCGGTCAGGTGCTGCAAGGCATGACGGCAGACACAGCGCCTGCGAGTTATAAAAAAGCCACCGCAGCCAAGGTCGAGCAGGAGGTGAACAGCCCGATGATGCCCGTGGCCTGGGCACGCGGCGTGAAAAACGATCAAGGCGGCGAGAACAAGATCCTCTGCACCACCATGGGTGCCGCCACCGACCTGCTGGACGAAGGCCTGCGCCGCCTCGTGGTGAACGGCGTGTATTGGGGCCTCGGCCTCGACCTGCCCGAGAAGGCGGATGTCAGCATCGTGGGTGAATACCAGCCGACGATGTATGGCTTCAAAACCAACAAGACCGGCCTAAAGCCAGATGACTTCGCAATGGCGAAGTAAAGGAGCCATCTCGCTCCGCGAGATGGCCACACTACTGCCGCATGTTCGGGGCTTTTGGATGGTTGGCCTACCCGCTCAGCCCTCTTTGGAAACAAGCCGGTATTTGAACCGTGCATCGAAAACACCGCCCGCATGCTGGTCACAGCATTTTTTGCACGCGACGGGCTTGCGAAACTTCTTCACACGCCGTGCCACCTGCTGGCAGGAGGGGCACACATAGACCAGGTTGCGCTTCACCTCCTTGCGCGGCAGCGGCAGCGTGTGCCGTGCCCTTTCACCCGGGATGCCGAGATCCGCACAGGCCTGCCGCCACTCGGCGCCATGCGGCTCGATGCGGCGTCCGCCGCGGTGGTAGGCGATGAGATGCGCCAGCTCGTGCTTCAACGTGCGCTCCACCTGGCCTTCAAAATCGCGCAGCCGTGGGTTCAGCTCGATGCGCCAGTGCGGGTAGTGCGCATAGCCTGCGGTGCTGCGCAGCCGGGTGTTCCATTCCACTTTCAGCAGCCCTTTGGCACCTGGCATGCCGAGCTGCTCCAGCCACGCCCCGGCCTGCGCTTCGAGTTCCTCATCCCGCACGCCCACCAGCTCCATCTCGGCCTTCTTCGGCTCCGGTGCAGGCGCAAACTCCCGCAGCGTGCGGATCGGCGCTCGTTTGGGCGAGGCGGTGAAGTCAAAGAAGAGCTGCGAGAGACTCAGCATGGCCATGTCACTTCTTCTTTTTCTCCTTCACCTGATGCGATTGCTCGCCGAGTGCATACAGCATGTCCGGCGGCACCGATTCGAGGATGAAAACATTCGCTCCGATGGTGCTGCGGGCACCGATGACGGTATCACCGCCCACGATGGTCGCGTTCGCATACACCGTGACGTAGTCTTCGAGCGTCGGATGACGCTTTTTGCCACGCAAGGCCTGCCCGGCGGCCAGCGAGCGAGCCACAAGGCCCACGCCTTGATACAGCTTCACATGATTACCAAGCGCCGCCGTCTCGCCGATGACGACGCCGGTGCCGTGGTCGATGAAGAAGTGCGTGCCGATTTCCGCGCCGGGATGGATGTCGATGCCCGTGCGGCCATGCGCCCACTCCGTCATCATGCGCGGGATGAGCGGCACGTTCTCTTTGTAAAGCACATGCGCCGTGCGCTGGATGGCGATGGCCTCCAGGCCTGGATAGGCGAGGATGATCTCCTCAAAGCTGCACGCGGCTGGATCCCCCTCGAAAGCAGCCTCCACATCCGTTTGCAACAGCGCCCGCACCTTCGGCAGCGCCAGCATGAAGCGGCACACGAGGCCCTCGCTCTCCGCGGGAGCCGTCTCGCCATTCAGACGCACCGTGCGGCGCACCTCGATGTTCAACCGCTGGCGGATACCCGCCACGAGCTCGTGCGTCATGAGCTGCAGCTCGTCCGATGAAACGGCCTCCTCGGAGAAAAAGCCGGGAAAGAGCACGTGCAGCAGATCCTCGCACAGCGACGCGATGGCCCGCTTCGATGGCAGGTTCCCGCAATCGACGTGGTTGATCCCTCCGACCTCGCAATACGAGGTCATGAGGCTGGAAACGATTTCATCCTGGCGGCAATCCATGTGTCAGCCTGCGATACCGTGCCGCGAGGTGGATTCAAGCGCGGCGCATGCAGTGTGAATAAGTTGAGGCGCAAGAATGGCCTTCGTCATCGGGTTTGAACTCTTCCATGAAGTTCCCGGCCCTTTTTCTCCTCCTCGCCCTCGCGGTGCATGCCCAGCAGCTCACGCTCAAAGTCACCACGGATCGTCCTGAGGCGATGTACAAGGCCGGCGAGACCGCAACCTTCACCATCGAGGCCTCGCAGCCCGCCGAGGTCACGCTCGTTTTCAGCAAAGATGGCCTCCAGCCACAACCGCCGAAGAAAGTGACGCTCAACGCCGGCAAGCTCGCCCTCACCAGCAAGCTCGACGAACCCGGCTTCCTCCAACTCCGCGCCACCAGCGGCAAAACGACTGCTTTGGCCGCCGCAGCCTACGATCCGCTGCAAATCAAGCCGAGCCTGCCCGTGCCGGATGACTTCGATGCCTTCTGGTCCGCTCAAAAAGCCGCTCTCGCCAAAGTGCCGCTCAAATCGACGCTCACACCCGTCACCAAGGCAGTGAAGGGTGTGGAGGCCTTTGATCTGCAAGTCGAGTGCCTCGGTGGAAAGCCCGTCTCCGGTTACTTTGGCCGCCCGCAGGGCGCGAAGCCCAAATCGCTGCCCGCCATCCTCCATGTGCATGGTGCGGGTGTGCGCAGTTCCGGCCTGGGCAGCGTGAGCTGGGCGCTCAATGAAGGCGGCATGCTCTCGCTCGACATCAACGCCCACGGTATCCCGAACGGCAAGCCTGCCGAGTTTTACACCGCGCTGCAAACCGGCGAGCTGAAGGATTACTCCAAGTCCGGCAACAAGGACCGCGAGACGATCTACTTCAAAGGCATGTTCCTGCGCCTCATGCGCGCCATCGACTTCCTCGCCGCGCAGCCGGAGTGGGATGGCAAAACGCTCATCGTCTATGGCAGCAGCCAGGGCGGCTTTCAGGCCCTCGCCGCCGCCGGACTCGACGAACGCGTCACTTTCATCTGCGCCGGCGTCCCCGCCGGTTGCGACCACACCGGCAGCCAGGCCAACCGCATCAACGGCTGGCCCAAAATCGTTCCCAACGGCCCCGATGGCAAACCCGACGCCGCC
This sequence comes from Verrucomicrobiota bacterium, assembly GCA_046051905.1. Taxonomy (GTDB): domain Bacteria; phylum Verrucomicrobiota; class Verrucomicrobiia; order Verrucomicrobiales; family Verrucomicrobiaceae; genus Prosthecobacter. The sequence continues at coordinate 6,048 of JBJONJ010000013.1, read as the reverse complement.
GCGCTGCAAGCCGCCCGCTACTTTGACTGCGTGAACTTCGCCACGCGTGCCAAATGCCGAGGCGCCGCCGTCACCATCGGCTTCATCGACACCACCTGCCCGCCCACCAGCGTCTATGCCGCCTACAACGCCCTCCCCGTGCCGAAAAAGATCCACATCGACACCCTCGCCGGCCACACGAACACCCCTGCTGCCGTCAAATTCATGCAGCAGGCCGCCTTCGAGCATGTGCGGGCGATGAAGTGAGCGGCTTGCCAGTAACGACATCCGCGAGCTGCTGGCCAATCGTTAAGGCGCGGCCTAAAGGCCGAGCTACTAGAGAATGCCGGCGTTGTTCGTAGTTCGGGCTTCAGCCCGTTCAGGAGCGTTCAAACACGGCCTGAAGGCCGAACTACGAGCACATCAACAGCCCTCCGGGCTTCAATTCAAGGTGCCCTGCGTTCGAAACGCCTCGCTGAGGACGATGGACTCGATGAGCACTTCAGCGCGGTGAGCGTTGCTTTTCAAATCGGCGAGCAACTGGCGGATCAAACCTTCATCCTGCGGCTTCAAAGCCCGACCCAACGCAAACGCGGTGAGGCGCTGCGTGACGTTGCGGATGAATTCATCGGCGTGGTGCTGCTGGATGGCATTTCGCAGCTCGGCGGGGCCGTTGATCTCGATGCCACCGGGAAGCGTGCCGCTGGCATCAACAGATTTGCCGGCCTCTTTTTCGCGGAACCGGCCGATGGCGTCGAAATTCTCCAAACCAAAGCCAATCGGGTCAATCTTGTCATGGCAGCCCGCACAACTCTCGTTCCGACGATGCGCGGCGAGCTCCTCACGCAGCGTTTTGCCGCGATCTCCGGCCTTGTCATCGAGTTGGCCGGCATCGGCAGGCGGTTCGGCGAGTTTGCGACCGAGCAGCGTCTCCAAAACCCACTTGCCGCGAATCACCGGACTCGTGCGGTTCGGCGTGGACGAGGCGGTGAGCACGGCGGCCATGCCGAGCAGGCCGGCACGCTTGTCATCGGTGAGTTTCACCGGCTGCATGACCTCGCCGCTCACGTCGAGGCCATAGACTTTGGCGAGTTCGGCATTCGCGAAAGTCTCGCGGCTGTCGAGCAGACGCGTGAGACTGCCGCCGCTGCGAAGGAGGTTTTCAAACACGAGCACCGGCTCCAGCTTCATCGCCTCCGCCAGCGCGGGGGTGAAGTCGCGGAACTTCCGCGCATCTGGCACATGCTCGGTGCCGAGTCCGGCAAAGCCGAGCCACTGGCCGAGAAAGGTGCTCGTGAAGGCCCGCGAACGCGGATCAGCGATCATCCGCCTTACCTGCACACGCAGCGTCGCATCATCTCGGAGCTTTCCAGCATCGGCGAGAGTGCGCAGTTCGTCATCGGGCATGCTCATCCAGAGGAAATAGCTCAAGCGGCTCGCCAATTGATGATCATCGAGCTTTCCGGCACGCCATTCATCGCGGAACAAAAAGCTCGGCGAGGTCAATGCGGCGGCGAATGCCAGCTTGAGAGCCTGCTCGGGCGATTCGCCGCGCTTTTGGGCGGTTTCATAAAGCGCGAGATGCCTTTCGAGCTCACCGGCTCGCAACGGCCGACGGAAGGCTTTGGGCAAAAAGGCGCTCAAAGCGGCTTTGGCATCACTTTGGAAGATTTCGCGAGGTTTCGATCCTGCGGGCGAGATCGGGCCTTCGACACGAATCCAGTCCACACCCGGCGCGCCGACTTTTTCGGCTTTCACGGCTTTTTGAGCCTCCGCACTGCCGATGAGTGAAGCGGGATCAAACGGCAGATCGAGCACTTCAAGCGAGTCACCGACCACCTTTCGATTGCTGGCAAGCTTTTCCACGTTCGCGACCTCGATCAATCGATCCAATTCGGCCATGGAGACCTTCATCGCCTTCGCGAGTTGATGCTTCGCGGCCACCATCGCCTCGGTGCGCTCCGGCAGCAGGTTGTAGAAGCTGCGCAGATCACTTGGATTGCCCTCGGGCGTCACGGCCCGCAGATATTCGACACGCATCTGCATGTTCTGGAAGTTGCGATTGAGCGTGTCCGTGAGTTTTTTGGTCTCGTCGGAGGCATTCGCAGGCACTGGCAGGCGTGGTGCATTCTTCGCTGCCGCATCCTTCACCAGCGGCGCGGCCTTCTTTTGATCGAAGACAGGATAGCCGCCCTTCGGCGCTGCCTTCTTCGCTTTGCGCACCGGAACCGGCGTGGCGGCACGCAGCGTGGTGTTGTCGATGTTCCACGTCATCTGATGCGAGCCTGCACGGAGAAGCAGCTCGATCGTTTCCTCCTTCGGCGTGTTGTCGAGGCACTTCAAAAGAGCTCGCAGCTCGTTGTCGATGCGCAAACGCAGCCCCGCATCGCCACCGCGGCCGACATGCTTCACAGTCAGGCGATACCAGCCATCGGCGGGCACGATGACCTCGTCATAAAGCGTGCGCTGTCCCGCTCCGGCGAGCGAGTAGCCGACGCCACCGCCAGGAAGCTCTTCCGGTTTCGAGCCGCGCTCGGTCATGAGCATGTTTTCGGCCTCGAAGTGCTTCGAGTAGGGCTTCTGGCGCAGATTGAGCATGCTTTGCAGTGCGTAATCCGCTGCGTCGAAAAGCTGCTCAGCGAGTGCGGGGGAGATGAAGAGCGCATCGCGATCATTCGTGAAGCCCGAGAGACCAGGACCATCATCGAGGAGCATTTTGCCCGGCTCAAAATCGATGCCGAGGAGGTCGCGCAGCGTGTGGTTGTATTCTGTTTTCGTCAGCCGCGGCAGCGTGACGTGCTCGATGCCCTTCTGCGTGCTCCAATCGACCGAGTCGATGCCCTTCTTCAAAAACGCCACGATCTCTTCCCTCTCCGCCGCGCTCGGCAGCGGCTTCTTCGGCGGCATTTCCTCCTCCTCGACCTGCTGGAGCATCGTCTGCCACAGCTTGAACTCCTTCACCACATGCTGCGGCGAGCCGAAGTGCGTGAGATCGATGTCTCCTTTTTGTTTTTCAGAGTTGTGGCAGTCGAGGCAGTATTTTTGCAGCAGCGGCCGGATGTCCGCGAGGGCAGGGACGGAAAGAACAAAAAGGACAGAAAGGATGTGGCGCATGGCTGGCGGCTTTTATCAGGGTTTGGGCTTCAAGAACAGGACCTCGGCCCTTTCAATCCAGCCTTTGCGCAGGTCCATGCGGAACCAGCCGTCGCTGTTTTTGCGATTGATGCGGCAGCCGCTGCGGGCACCGAACTCCTTCAGGTCATATTGCGCCCAGGTTTTGCCGTTGTCGGAGGACCAGATGATGCCACAGCCGTAGGGCGAGGCCGGGGCGCAGTGCGTGGCGACAAAGACACCGTCCTCATGAAGCATGTTCGCCGACTCGTAACCGGGATTGAAGAGCATCGTGTGCTTCGAGGTGTCCGTGATGTCCTTCGGATCGCTCATAAAGATGCCGCGATCGTAGCGGTTGGCGAGAGCGAGACCGTTCGCATCGGCGATCCAATAGCACTTTCCGTCGATGAAGTTCAGGCCGCCGCATTTGAAGCGCGAGTTTGAGTTCACACTGATGACATGCTGCCAGTCCCACCGGTCCGCCACGCCGTCGTAGGTGCCTCGGACCCAGTGGACCTCGTTCCCGTGGCCGCGGTCAATGTCGCCAGTGACGGCGTAAAAGGCGTTTTCCGCGGGGTTGTAGGTCACGTTGTGGATGTGGCGGGCGATGAGCTTGTTCTCGGGATTGCCGAGCAGAGCGTCATCCGGCTTCGCTCCTTTCTGCTGGAACTTCGGGTTCTGGCCGAAGGCATAGGCCAGCTTCACCGTCGCGCCGCCGTCGGTGGAATAGTAGATGTTCACCGGCACCGCGCCGCCGAGCACGTTGCAGTAGTTCCCCCACACCAGCATTTCTTTCCCGCCAACCTCGAAGCAATGCTCGCCATCCAGCGAATGGAAGTACCAGCCGGGGTTCTTCGGATCCACCGGCGTATGCGGGAGGTAGTCACTGCCATCTGGCCGCTTCACGACGACCTCGCGATGCGTCCTGAGATTGTCCGTGCTGAGAAAAAGCCGCTCCCGCGTAGCGAAGAGCACATTTCCGTTCTTGAGCAGCACGCTGAAGGTGATGTTTTGCGCCTCCGCAAACTCCTCCGTATGCGGCCAGGTCTTCCCGCCATCCTCGGACAGCATGATCTTCGTGCCCTGAAAGGCAAACTGGCGGCTGCCACGCTGGGTATCGACGTAGGGGTCCTCCGGCGTGAGGAGCCTGTAGCGAAAATGATCGTTCTCCCCCTCGATGGCGGCGGGCGCCAGGCTGGCAGTCAACAGGGTGAGCAGGGCGAGGTGAAGTGTTTTCATGGTACTCACCAGAACGGCCGCCAGGGCCGGAACCTGCATGCGCGTCGTGCTTTGCAACGTGCCTGCATCCGTCACGGCGAAAGCAGCGACGGCGCTTCATGCTCATCGTCGTACACATGCACCGGCGTGCCCACGCGGCACTTCTCAAAAAACACCTTCTGGCACTCCTCCGGGCAGCGGATGCAGCCATGACTCGTCGGCTTGCCACGCTCAAAACCGCCCACATGCATGCCCACACCATCCGCCGTGAGCCGCATCCACCACGGCATCGCGATGCCAAGATACGCTGTGCCCTCCGGCCGCGGCCCCTTGTGCTCCCACGCGCGAGCCACCACCACTTCTTCCGTGCCCTTCTTCACATACTGCCCGTAAAGATTGGATCGCTTCAGCGGCAGCTTTTCGGTGACTCGAAACTGCCCCGTCGGTGTCGGATGCCCCTCCACGCCCGGTGACACATCCATCTCCGCCAAAACGGTGCCGTCCTTCGCCAGCAACTGCGCCGTGCTCGACGTCAACGACACCTCCACCCTCACCGGCCCCTTCGCCGTCTCACACTCCGGCGCCACCTTCCACCGCGGCATCAACGGCGGCGGAGCCACGGGCTTCGGCGTGTGGCACGCGGTCGACAAGGCAGCGATGAGGATGATCGTCAGGCGAAGCAACATGATCGCCGTGTAATGCGAACCCGACGGATCGTCAAAGGAGCAAGCAGATGAGGCAGCCTCAAATCGCCAGCGCATTCTCCGCATCGCCGAAGTGGCTCGTTTTCACGCCCATGCGGTCCATGAGGGCGATGTGGAGGCGGCAGAGTTTGCGATTCGGATCTTTGCTGAGGTCGTGGAAGCGGCCGCCTTGAATCGAGCCGCCACCACCGCCGGCGAGGACGACGGGGAGCTGTCTCGAGTCGTGCGCGTTGCCGTCCATGAGGCTGCTGGTGAGCAGGATCATGCTGTTTTCGAGCAGGGTGCGCTCGCCTTCGTTCGTGGCCTGCATCTTGGCGAGGAACTCGGCCCAGAGTTTGACCTGATGCTCGTTCACCCGCTGATACAGGCTGAGACGATGCTCGTCATTGGCATGGTGCGAGAGCTCGTGGATGCCGCCGCTGATGCCGTCGAGGCTGGGGAAGCGCATGTTGGAGAGGTCGTTGTTCATCATGAAGGTGGCGACGCGGGTGCGGTCCATCTGGAAGGCGAGGAGCATGATGTCGAACATGAGGCGCAGGTGGTCCTCGCTGCTGGCGGGGATGCCAGCGGCGGGGCGACCGATGGTCGGCGCCTTCACGGTGGGCATCCAGCCCTGGCCGTTGGTCTCGGCCTGGCTGATTTTTTCGGCAAGCTCGACCCGCTGCTCGATTTCACGCACGGAGGTGAGGTATTCGTCGAGCTTCTGCTTGTCGCGGCTGCTGAGCTTGGTTTTGAGGCTGCTGGCGTCTTCGAGCACGAGGTCGAGGATGCTTTTGTCGCGCTTGCGGCGGCTGCCGTCGTCAAAAAGCTGGTCAAAGGCCTGCTGCGGGAAGATTTCCTTCGGCGCGGGCGTGGTGGGCGTACTCCACGAGATGTAGGCGGAGTAGATCGACGTGAAGCCGCTGTCCGTGCTGTAGCTGGGCCGCTCGGTGCCGAGCACGACGCTGGGCACGGGCGTGAATTTGCCTGTCTGTGCCGCGATGAGCTGGTCCATCGTGGTGCCGACTTCGACATCGGTGGTGGTCTTTTTCACCTT
>JBJONJ010000012.1:0-2875 GCA_046051905.1 Verrucomicrobiota bacterium | reverse complement strand
GCCACGGTGGACTTCCCGCTGCCGCTCTCGCCCACCAAACCGACTGTGGAACCCTCAGCGACCTCAAAGCTCACATCGTCCACCGCCTTGATCACATCGCTCGCACGGCCAAGCAGCCCGCCACGGACGGGGAAGTGGATCTTGAGGCCTTGGACGGAGAGGAGAGGCATGAGACGGGGAGAGTATCATGCCGCGGGGAAGGTTCCAAGTTTCAGGTTTCAAGTTTCCACCCGGCGCACGGCCACCACCTCGATCTCGTAGCGCAGGGAAGGGGGCAGGCAGTGGGTGATGGTGGTGCGGGCCGGGCGAGGCTCGGGGAAGTATTCGCGGTAGAGCTGATTGTAGAGAGGCAGGTCCTCGGGATCGCGGACGTAGTTCCGGGTCTGCACGACGTGGCCGAGGTCGCTCCCGGCGGCATCCAGCACGCGGCGGATGTTTTCCACCGAGCGGCGGAACTCCCCCTCGAAGGTATCGCTGACGATTTTTCCCTCCAAATCGACCGAGGCCTGGCCGGAGACGAAAATCAGATCGCCGACGACCACGCAGGGGCTGAAGGGCAGATGCGAGGTGGGCGTGCCGGGTAGCAGCGGGTAGGAAACGAGGGGATTCGTCATGGTGAAAAGGTGGTCGAAAAAAAGTGGCACTGGTTTGCAACCTGAGCTCGACGAAGCGGAAGGCTGACGTCTGGGATGAATGGATCGTGACACCGAAGGCTGCCGCCTTGGCCGATTCATCGGCGGCACATTGGCCTGAACAGGTTGCAAACCTGTTCCACTTTGAGCGGCTCAGGCCATGACCTTTTTGAGGTACTCAATACTCTGGCGGGCGATGGTGGGCGCATCCGGCGTGTAGTCGAAGACCTCCGTCGAAAGCCAGCCGTTGTAGCCGGTCTCACGCAGCGCGGCGATGATGGGTTCATATTGGATCTCGCCCTGGCCGGGTCCGCGGAGGTTGGCGTCGTTCGTGTGAAAGTGGACGGTCCAGTCCTTGCTGGCGCGGATGATGTCCGGGATGGATTTGGATTCATCGCTCATGGCTTTCACATCGAGGTGGAGCTTGCAGGCGGGATGATCGACGAGCTGGCAGAAGCGGATGGTCTCCTCGGCGGTGTTGAGGAAGTTCGTCTCCTTCCGGCCCAGCGGCTCCATGGCCAGGGTGACGCCGTTTTTACCGGCTTCAATGGCCACCTCGCGGACGGCATCGGCAGCACGGGCAAAGGCCTCGTCGTAATTCCATTCCGGGAGGGTCGTCCGTGCCTTCGGGCTGCCCCAGACCATGATCTTGCCGCCCATCGCGGCGCACAGGCGGACGAGGTGACGGCCAAAACGAGCCGTCTCGCGGCGCTGGACGGCATCCGGCGAGGTGATGTGAAACCAAGCGGGCTTCGTCAGCAGCCAGTGAAGGCCGAGAATCTCCAGGCCGTGGTTCTTCGCCTTGGCGCAGCAGGAGATGGCATCGGCGATGGTGAGGTCACGAGGGTCCTCTGCGAGGGTGAAAGGGGCGATTTCGATCCCCTCATAGCCGGCGGCGGCCACATCGGCGCACATGGCGTCGAAGGAGGTGTTCTGGTAGGTTTCGTTGCAGATGGCGTAACGCATGGGAAGGGAAGGTGGGAATGATGAATGTCGAATGACGAATGTCGAATGACGAATGCATGCGGACCACGGCATTCGTCATTCTGCATTCGTCAATTCCCCGCCATCGCCGCTTCGATGTCATCGGCCTCGATGGGGATGTGAGCCATGAGATCGATGTTGCCGTTTTCGCCGATGAGGATGTTGTTTTCGAGGCGCACGCCGAGCTTCTCGTCGCGGATGTAGATGCCGGGCTCGACGGTGAAGACCATGCCGGCCTGGATGGGCTTCCACATGTGGCCCACGTCATGCACGTCGATGCCGAGCGGGTGGCTGGTGCCGTGCGGGAAGTATTTTTTGTACGCTGGCTTGTCCGGGTCCTGCTTGACGATGTCCTCCGTCGTGATGAGGCCGAGGCCGAGGAGCTCCTCCTGCATGAGCAGGCCCACCTGCTCCTGATATTCGCGGATGATGACGCCGGGCTTGAGCATCTGGCAGCATTGTTTGAAGACGCGCAGCACGGCGTCATAGACCTGACGCTGGCGCGGGGTGAATTTGCCGTTCACGGGGATCGTGCGGGTGAGGTCGGCGTTGTAGTTGCCGTAGTTGGCGGCCACATCGAGGAGCAGGAGATCGCCGTCCTGGCACTGGCAGTGGTTGGTGATGTAGTGGAGCACGCAGGCATTGCCGCCCGTGGCGATGATCGGCGTGTAGGCAAAGCCGCGACCGCGCTGGCGAATGAACTCATGCGCCAGCTCCGCCTCGATTTCGAACTCATGCACGCCGGGCTTTACAAACTTGAGCAGACGGTCAAAGCCGTCGCTGGTGATGCGGATGGCCTCTTTGAGGGCGGTGATCTCGTGCTCGCTTTTGATGACGCGCAGCTCGTGCATGACCTGGGCCAGGCGGCGATAGTCGTGCAAAGGGTATTCCTGCTTGCAGCGATGGGTGAAACGAGTTTCACGGGTCTCCGTGGGAATGGTGGCGCGGATGTGTTCGTTGGAATTGAGATACACATGGTCGGCCTGGCACATCACGGAGCGGAACTGCGTCTCGAAGTCGGTCAGCCAGTGTACCCGCCGGATGCCGCTGCGCTCTGTGGCCTGCTCTTTGGTGAGCTTTTCACCCTCCCACACGGCGATGGTCTCGTTCGTTTCGCGGACGAAAAGCATCTCACGCTGCTTCGGATCAGCGGCGTCGGGGAAGAGCACGAGGATCGTCTCCTCCTGGTCGATGCCGCTCAGGTAGAATTGATCGCTGTTCTGGATGAAGGGCAGGGAACCGTCCGCGTTGGTGGGAAG
>JBJONJ010000011.1:0-7915 GCA_046051905.1 Verrucomicrobiota bacterium | reverse complement strand
AGGATCAGATGTTGAGAAGTCCGGCGGTCGGTTCAAACCCGCAGATGAGGTTCAGGTTTTGCACCGCCTGTCCGGAGGCGCCTTTGCCGATGTTGTCCTCCGTGCTCATCAGGATGAGCTGGCCGGCGCGGGCATCGTAGGCCCAGCCAATGTCGACGAAGTTGGTGCCGGTGACGTTCTTGGTGTCGGGAGACTGGTTCACACCCAGCAAACGCACGAAGGGCTGTGCGTCGTAGGCAGCGTGCAGGGCCGCGCCGACCTGCTCGATCGTCACGCCGGGCTTGAGCTGCGCAAAGGTCGTGGTGCAGATGCCGGAGTGTGTGGGCATGAGATGCGGGACAAAGGAGAGCTTCACTTCACGACCTGCGGCGAGAGCAAGTTCCTGGCCGATTTCGCTCAGGTGGCGATGCATCGGCACGGAATAGCTGCGCACGCTGTTTTGAACCTCGCAGAAGAGCAGCGGAATGCTTTCCTTGCGGCCAGCACCACTCGCACCGCTCATGCTGGCGACGGCGAGAGGCGAATCGGCCAGCAAACCGGCCTTCAGCAACGGAATGAGCGGCAGCAGGATGCTCGTGGGATAGCAACCCGGGCAGGCGATGAGCCTCGCGGTCTTGATTTGATCCGCGCGCACCTCAGGAAGCGCATAAACGGCCTCGTCGAGCAGCTCCGGCGCAGGATGCGCATGGCCGTAGAACTCCTCATAAAGCGCGGCGCTGCGCAGACGGAAATCCGCGCTGAGGTCGATGACCTTCAAGCCGAGTTCGAGCAAAGGTATCGCATACTCCGAAGCCACGCCATGCGGCACGGCGAGGAAGGCGATCTCGGCACCGGCGGCTTTGAGCGCCTTGGCATCCGGAGCGGTGAAGGTGAGCGAATCCGCCACACCGACCCCGCGGAAGCGTGGGAACTCCTTCGACAGGGCCTTTCCCGCAAGCGAGCGCGAGGTGACGGCGACGAGTTCCACATTCGGATGACGCAGCAGCAGGCGTAGCAGTTCTGCTCCAGAATAACCACTGGCTCCAACGACGGCGACTTTAACGGGTGCGGACATATTGCGGGGCGCGGATTATGGGATGACGCTTTGAGGGCGCAACACGGAAAACAATCTTTGGATTGGGAAAGACAAAGCCCCGCGTTTTCGCGGGGCTTTGCAAACAACACACGATGCACATCCAGCGCGATCAGCGCTTGGAGAACTGGAAGCGCTTACGGGCGCCTGGACGGCCTGGCTTCTTACGTTCCTTGGCGCGGCTGTCACGAGTGAGCAGTCCGTTGGCCTTGAGCGCGGCACGGTTTTCAGGGTTCACGCGGATGAGGGCTCGAGCGATGCCAAGACGGACGGCGCCGACTTGGCCGGTAACTCCGCCGCCATTGGTGGTGACGGTGAAATCATAGGTCATGCGGCTGTTCGTCAGAGCGAGAGGGAAGAGCACCTGGTTCTGGTGAGTGACGACAGGAAAGTATTCCTCGAAGTCGCGACCATTGACGGTGATGCTACCGGAACCTTCGCGAATGAAAACGCGTGCGATGGCGGTCTTGCGGCGGCCGGTGGAGTTGGCGATGGGCTTGCTCATGAAGTTCTGCGGAAAAAAGTGCTAAAGGGAATCAGGCGACGGCGAAAGGCTTTGGATTCTGAGCCTCGTGGGGATGCTCGGCACCGCTGTAGATCTTGAGCTTCTTCATCACGGCACGGCCAAGACGGGTGTGAGGTACCATGCCTTTCACGGCGCGCTCGATGAGGAGTTCCGGGCGGCGCTGGCGGACGCGCTCGACGTTTTCCACCTTCTGGTTGCCGATGAAGCCCTTTTTGGAGGTGTAGATCTTCTGCTGCTCCTTCTTGCCGCTGAGGCGGACTTCGGCGGCGTTGAGCACGACCACGAAGTCACCGGTGTCCACGTGGGGGGTAAAGATGGGCTTCGTCTTGCCGCGGATGATGTTCGCGGCGGCAAGGGCCACGTCGCCGAGGATCTGATCCTTGGCATCGATGACATACCATTGGCGGTTGGTCTGCTCTTGGGCTTTGGCTGAAAAGGTCTTCATGAGGGATTCTAACAGGAGGGGAGTTTCCACCCCTTGGGGGCGAAGGGGCGGCGAGAATAGAGGTCGGACCCCGAGTGTCAACCGGAATCTAGGCCGTTCTGTGGTGGTCTAGTGCACACCTTTGTCCGCCAGATAGCGCTCGGCCTCGAGGCCGGCGGCGCAGCCCTGTCCGGCGGCGGTGATGGCCTGGCGATAGACATGGTCAGCCACGTCTCCTGCGGCAAACAGGCCCTCGGTCTTGGTGCGGGTGCCCTGAGTCTGGAGGATGTAGCCGTTCTCATCGGTGTCCACGAGGTCTCCGAGGAAAGCGGCATTCGGAATGTGGCCGATGGCCACGAAGACACAGGCCACCTCCAGCTCCTTTTCGGAGCCATCGACGAGGCTCTTGAGTGTCACAGCCCGCATCTCACCTTTTTCGTCCGTGAGGTATTCGCTGACGGTGGAATTCCAGACGGGCTCGATCTTGGGGTTTGCGAGGGCGCGGTCGGCCATGATCTTCGAGGCGCGGAGCTCGTCGCGGCGATGGATGAGATAGACCTTGGAGGCGAATTTGGTCAAAAAGGAGGCCTCCTCGCAGGCGGAATCACCTCCCCCAATGACGCAGACGGGCACGTTGCGGTAGAATGCACCGTCGCAGGTGGCGCAGCTCGTCAAACCATGGCCGATGAGGCTTTTTTCGTTCGGCAGGCCGAGGTGACGAGGGGATGCACCTGTGGCCACGATGACGGTGTGGGTCTCGCGGACGGTGCCGTCCTCGGAGGTCACTTCAAAATGACCGGCGGCAGTCTTTTGCACGCTGTTGACGAGGGTGTATTCGATGCGGGCACCGAAGCGCTCGGCCTGTGTTTGCATGTTCATCATCAGCTCGGGGCCCATGATACCTTTTGGGAAGCCGGGGAAGTTTTCCACTTCGGTCGTCGTGGTGAGTTGGCCACCGGGAAGATTGCCGGATAAGATTAGGGGCTTCAGATTGGCGCGACCCGTATAGATGGCGGCGGTGTAGCCCGCGCAGCCGGTGCCGATGATGATGACGTTTTCCATGGAGTGGGAAGGGGTGAAAAGGGGAGCCGGGATGATGGAAAGGCCCGTTCCCGACGCAAGGAACGCTTTTGTCTTTGGCTCGTCGCCGATCCCGAGCATCATTCGCGTCTCCTTCTCTCTGACGCGATGCGCTTTACCCTGCTCATTCTCTTGCTCTCCAGCGGCCCCCTGCTGCGGGCCCAGGTGACGGTTGGGATGAAGCAATTCTTCAGGTCGATGGCCGAGGCTGGCACGAAGGGCGAGTGGGTGATGTATGAAAAAGGAGCACCGCAAAACGAGGGCACAAGGCGCTGGCTGACCAAACGCGTGCTCGTCGAGCTACAGCCCGGCAAGTCGGCGGCGGACCTGCGAGGCCTCCCGGGCGTCGTGAAGGCCGAGGCACGCGGCAAGTATGCTGTCGTTGAGTTTGCCGGCAGTGCCGATGCTGCGCTCGTCGGGGCGAAGACGCTTCAAAGACAGGCCGGCGTGCGTTTCGCGGAGCCGATGCTGGCACGGCAGCTTTTTGGCAAGTGGGTGCCGAATGATCCTTTCTTTGCCCACAACACCGCGAACGCCGGTTACCAATGGCATCTGCGAAACACGGGCCAGAATGGGGGCAAGGCGGGCATGGATGTGAATGTCGTTCCGGCCTGGGATTTATACAAAGGGTTGGGCATCCGCATCGGCATCGTGGATGATGGGTTGGAGGTCACGCACCCCGATCTCGCCGCGAATGTGGACACTGCGAATGATCGCGACTTCAACGGTCTCGATGATGATCCCTCGCCGGGGGTGAAAAACTTCCACGGCACCGCCTGTGCTGGTGTGGCGGCGGCTCGCGGGAATAACGGTCTCGGCGTGACCGGCTCCGCGCCGGAGGCGACCCTTGTGGGGCTTAAACTGATTGCTGCGCCAACGACCGACGCAGATGAGGCGGACGCGTTTGGCTTCAAGAAGGACCTCATCCACATCAAGAGCAACTCGTGGGGGCCCTATGACAGCGCTTACGGCCAGGGCGGTCCCGGTCCGCTGAGCCTTGCGGCGATGGAAGATGCCGTCACGAGTGGCCGCGGTGGCAAGGGCACGATTTTCCTGTGGGCCGCCGGCAATGGAAACTACTCCGGCGACGACTCGAACTATGACGGCTGGGCGAACTCGCCCCTCGCCATTGCCGTTTCCGCCATCAATGAGAAAGGCCGCTCCTCTTACTACAGCGAGCCGGGATCGAACATCCTCGTCTGCGCTCCATCGAGTGCGGGAAATCAGGGCATCACCACGACCGACATCACCGGCGCGAATGGCTACAACGAGGACGGAGGCACCGTGGAGCATCCCGATTTCAGCAACTTCGATTACACGAACGGTTTTGGCGGCACGTCATCGGCCACGCCGACGGTCGCGGGCGTTGTTGCATTGATGCTGCAAGCAAACCCGAACCTCACTTACCGAGATGTGCAGGAGATCCTCGTGCGCACCGCCGTGAAGAATGATGAGTTTGACGGTGATTGGGTGCAAAACGGCGCCGGCTTCCATTTCAACGTGCGCTATGGCGCTGGACTCGTGAATGCTCAAACGGCCACTGCCACGGCGGCCACATGGACGCCCGTGGCCCCGCTGCAAAAGAAGACCTACACACAGACGGCGCTCGCCCAGCCAATTCCGGATTTTGACACTGCGGGCACTTCGAGAACCTTCACCGTGCCGTTGGTAGACAATCTGCGCCTGGAGCATGTGACAGTGAACATCAAGACCACGCACCCTTATGTCGGAAACCTTGAGTTCCGCCTCACCTCTCCCAGCGGCGTGAAGTCGCGTCTCGCTCGTACCCGCTTCAACGACAACAGCGCCAACCTCGACTGGACCTTCATGAGCACGCACTTTTGGGGCGAGCGCTCGCATGGTGATTGGAAGCTGGAGGTCTTCGACCGCATGGTGGACCACGCGGGCACGCTCGACGAGGTCACGATCACCTTCCACGGCACCTCGACATCGACATCGTTGCCTTTGCCGGTGCTCACCTCCAACTGGATCCTCGTCGGCCGCGAGGACTGGAACACGGAACACCAGCTCACAGCCTCGAATTTTGCCACTGGCTACTCCGTCGGCCGCTACTTCTTCAGCGGCCTGCCGGCCGGTTGGACTTTCAATCCGGCTACGAACCGCATCACCGGCACCCCCACCGAGGTGGGCCTTACCGATGGGTTTCAGGATGTCACGAACGCTACGGGCACGAGTAGCGAGTACACCTACTTTTACGTCCTCAGAGCGGAGCCCGCGCTCTCCACCGCCGTCCAGCAGCCGACGACAAAGAAGATCATTCCATTTGGTTTTGGCGATCCCGTGCCTCAAACGGCTGTCACGCATGATGGCGTCGATGCCATCGAGACGGCCATCGTGGGTGATGAGGAGTATTCCGGCATCGAATTCACCGTAAATGGCCCCGCGAGGCTTGCCTTTCAGTGGAAGGTGTCGTCGGAAAAGAACTTCGATTATATGATCTTATCCATCGACGGCTATGTGAAGGACTTCATCACCGGTGAGAAGGACTGGACGGAGTCTGTCACCGATGTTGGCCCAGGGCCGCACAATGTCGATATCTACTACTTCAAGGACGAGGCCACCGCCAAAGGCCAGGACAAAGGCTGGATCGACGAGGTCAGCATCACCGACACGACCACCCCGCCCGTCATCACGCCCGTCACGGTGAACGTGTGGAAGGACACCTACTTCCGTCATGCCATCAAGGCCACGCACGCGCCCACCAGTTTCTCCACGGATGGATTGCCCACCGGCCTCTCGCTGCATGCCGCCACCGGTTTGATCTACGGCAGCGTCGCTACACTCGGCACCTATCCGGTCACCGTGCATGCCACGAACAGCCTCGGCACGAGCACAGAGACGATCACCATCCAAGTGGGCACGGTCGAGCAAGGCCTCGCCGAGGTGCTCGATGCCCCTTCGCAAACCATCACCTCCTCCGGCGATCTGCCGTGGGTGCCGCAGCAGCTCTACGCCCGTGATGGCGAGGACGGTGCCCGCTCCGGAGCCATCGGCCACAATCAATCCAGCTCCATGAGCACGCAGGTCACCGGTCCGTGCAAGGTCACGTTTTACTGGGGTGTGTCCTCGGAGGAGGATTACGACTTCCTGCGCTTCTACATCGACGACGTCGAGCAGGATGCCATCAGCGGTGAGGTCGGCTGGACGCGGAAAAGTTTTCTCATCGACTCCGGCACCCACTCCCTGCGTTGGACTTACAGCAAGGACGAGGCCACCGAGAGCGGCCTTGATTCCGGCTTCGTCGATACCTTCGCCATTCATCACGACAATGATGGCGATGGCATCCATTCCGATCTCGAAGCCTGGTTCGGCACCAGCGACAGCAGCGCCCTCAGCCAGCCCGCCTTTGCCCTCGGTCGCGGAAGCTCCACCACCCTGCAATTCCCCACCGTCTCCGGCAATGACTACCGCGTCGAATACAGCGACGACCTCAAAAAGTGGACGGCCGTCATCGTCACCGCCACCGGTGCCAGCACCACGTGGACGGATTTGAACGCCGTGAACAAAACGAAGCGCTTTTACCGCGTGGTGATTCCTTGAGAAGTCAGCACCGTCAGTCAGATCAATCCTTTCACCTCAACTGTACAACGGCGGATGCATGTCAAAGGCCGGGATCCGTGTGCAAACAGGCCGTCCATGGCTGGTGGTGCCGAAGAACGAGCCGCTGGCGGTGCTCTCGGTCTTCACGACATGGTAGCTGTTGTAGCTGAAGGTTTCGCCCGGCGAGAGCTTCGGGAACTGCCCCACCACGCCATCGCCCTCCACGACCATCGTCTGGCCCTCGGTGTCGCGCACAATCCACTTGCGGCCGAAAATGCTCACCGTCTCCGGCGAGTCGTTATGGATGGAGATGTGATACACAAAAGGATGCGGACGATCTGGCGGCGCGGGTCGAGTCGGATCATACGACACGCTGTCCACACACACGGTAAGTCCTGGCAGGTTTTCGAAAGTCATGCCACAGACTGTATCCTTGAAAGCGAAACAGGAAACCTGAAACCTTCACCGACTGCTTCGTGGTTGAATTTCGCGGCCGCAGCTTAAAAAGCATCGCCGGGCATGTCAGGGACGCGTAGAATCTGGGCATGCGCTGGCTGACTCTTCTTCTCCCCTTTTTTCTCATAAACTGCACTGCGGAGCAGTGGACACGCAGCGTCAATCCGCCGCCGCTCGTGCTGCATTACGATGATTTTGGTCCAGAGGACGTGGCTCGTGGGTTGCTGGGGCCGCGTGGATTACAAAACCAGCCGATTACCATCCATCACGGCGGAAACCGCCTCGTGCCGGGGAATCTTCGCGTGAACATGCTCCAGGCGATGAGCCATCTCCGTTTCGCAGTGAGAAGGCTACCCCGCACGGCGGAAGCTCAGCCGCTGCGTGAAAAGCTGCGCGCCACCTATTCGCGCATCTACCCCAGCTACCGCACGCGGCGGGATGCGATGATGGGGGCCCCTTTTTCCAGCATCGGCCGCGGCTCCATGAATCGCGCCATGATCCTGCCGCCAATGCCGCCAGAGATTTGACCTCATCTGACTCCCATGAAGATCATCCGCCACATCGATCCCGCCGGAAATATCGCCCATGCCGCCCTCCAGCCGGATGGCACTGCCCTGGCCATTGAGGGCGATGTCCTGGGCGACTTCCGCGTCACCGACCGGCCGGTGCAGGTGGTCAAAGTTCTCACTCCCATCCAGCCCTTCGCGATCGTGTGCATCGGCTTGAACTACAAATTTCATGCCGAGGAGACGAAGGCTCCCATTCCGCAGCATCCGGTGGTCTTCATGAAGCTGCC
>JBJONJ010000010.1:0-2538 GCA_046051905.1 Verrucomicrobiota bacterium | reverse complement strand
GCAGCACATAGTCACCCGGAGGCACATCGAGCGTCACGCGGCCATTCGGCGTGTAAACGACACCCGTGCGCATGGCGACTTTGGACGCCGGTTCGGCCTTCAGCGGCTGCAAGGTGCCATCCGGCCGCGTGAGAGTAAGCCGGCATGGCATGTCGTTTGCCACGATGACCTCGATTTTCGCGCCACCGATGTCCTGCGTTGTCAAAATGACCGGACCGACCTCGATGTCATCCAGTGCGAGCGGAGCTTCGATGCGCAGGACGTTTTCGCCGTCCTTCAAAGTGCCCGCAGGCACCTTCAGGATGCATTCGAGAGCTGTTTCGGCCGTGGTGAGGCTGCCGAGCTTCTTGTCATTCAGGAACACCGGCCAGCCGAGCTTCACGTCCTTTTGCCAAACGCGGAGATAAACCGGCTGCGCATTGGCCGGAGCCTCAAAACGCCGCTCCAGGCGCTCCGCATCGACGACGCGGCCTTCATAGATCGACCACTCAAACTGGCCTGGTTTGCCGAGATGCAGCCGCTTGGGCTCCAGAACGATGTTTTGAGCCTGAAGGCCGAAAAACGGCACCAAGATGAAAAGAAGAGATCGGGCGTTCATCGGACAAAAAGAGGAATCGGCTCACCACTCGCTGTAATGACGCTTTGGCGGAGGTGGCGAGGTCTGCGCGAGGTTTTTCCATCGCGCCGCCTCGGCTGAATCGGCCTCACAGCCATCGCCATGCTCGTAGCAGGCTGCGAGGTTCTTCATGGCTTCCGTGACTCCGGCTTCTGCGGCTTCGCGGATGAGTTTGAAGCCTGCCGCGCGTTCGATGCGTGTTTCGCCGTGCTTGAGAAGCACCAATCCGGCGAGGTTTTTCGCAGGTGGATGCTGCGAGGCACCACTTGCGGCGATTTCATAGACCTGCTGCCACAGCGCAGGATCGAGCTCCGCTTTCCGCCACAGCAAATGCGCGGCGAGGTAGCATTCCAGCGGATGCTGCGAGCCAGCCATGAACGCGAGCGCAATGGCGGAGGCTCGTTCATGCTCACCACCGAGGAAGAGCGCCTCCGCATAGTAAAAGCGGGCCTCGCGAGCCTTGGAAGCCTCGTAAGCCTCGCGATAAAGCTGTTCGCCACCCGCGATGCTGCGCGCGAGGCCGTAGCCAGCACGCAGCAGATGCCCGTGCAGCAATTGCGCGGACACGACGCCGAGCGCGGAGAGCTTTTTCACGTCCTCGATGCACGCTGCCTCCTTCAAACCGCCGCTGGCAAACAGTTCGCGTGCCAGTGAATTGCACACCTTGTCCCCGGCCACGCGCCACGCGGCGGCCTGCGGTTCCTGCTCCGCGGCGCGGAGGATGAGCGTGAGCGCGGCGGCATTTTCGCCGGATTGGATGTGGGCTTGAAGTTGCTCCAGCTCGGTCATCGCGGGTCGCAGCGCGCGGAGCGATCGCTGATCGCCATAAGCGGTGATGCTCGGCAGTGCCTCGGCGATCTGGATCACGTCCTGCACGCTCGTGCAACGCCAGCCACCGGATTCGTGCTTTTGCAGACGGGCGGTGACGCTGCCGCTGCCGCGCACGATGCGCGTTTCGTGTCGCAGTTCGAAGCTGAAGTCCTGTTTCGCCTCGAATCCATCGCCTGCGGCCTTTGCTCGAGCGCCGGGGTCCTTCAGCGTGATGCGACGCACGGGCCAGCGTGCGCGAAACTCCTCCTCCAGCCGCACCAGCGCCTCGGCGTCCGGTTTTTCGACGCCAAAGTAGTTCGCCGGAGACAGCGTCACGTGCGCGAGCACATCCGCCGCGTTTGGAGTGCTCCACGATTGGAGAAAGTCGCGCAGCGCCTTCAAAGCGATCGCGGAATCGTCCACCACGGGCACGGCAGGTTTTTTGACCACGACGGGCTTCGGCGCGATGGGCTCGGGCTTCCGCAGATCGGGCGGTGGCGGCATGATGGGCGGCGGTTTCGGCCGCTCCTTCGGCTCCACCACCGTGGCAGCGGAATAACCGATCCAGAACCACACGAGCAAACCCATGCCGACAGCGGCAAGGATGCCGAGCAGAACCATCCCGGTGGAAACGCCGTCCACGTCATGAATGACAGGCGGCGGAGGCAGCGGTTTCGGGCGGGAGGCTGCGCGCTTTTCCACCGGCGGTGGATAGCTCGGACGATCGACCGATGGCACCGCACGCAGCCGCGCCGAAGGCGTGATGAGATAATCTCTCCGTCGAGCACTGAAACCAGCCGCCGCCTCATCCGGAAGCGAAAAATCAAAGTCGCCGCCCGCGAGGCTGAGCCGAAACGGGGCTGCGACCTCCAATTCGCTCGCGCAGACGCCATTCACGAGGGCTGGCACCTCGCGCGAGAGGCAGATGATTTGGAAGCGATCCTCCGCGACGCGTTTCAGCGTGAGATGACGCGGCAGGATGCCCTCGCCGTCGATTTGGACGGCCCCGTCCGGTGCGGAACCGATTTCCAGCACGTCGCCGACCGCGCAGGCCAGCTCGTGCGTGCCGGATTCGGTCTGGAGGAGGAGCGTCGAGGCGGACATGAGGCCGG
>JBJONJ010000009.1:0-3096 GCA_046051905.1 Verrucomicrobiota bacterium | reverse complement strand
CGGCGAAGAGTTTCGGGCGATGATTGAAGGTATCCACATGCGACATGCCGCCGCTGAGGAAGACAAAGATGACGCGCTTGGCCTTCGCCGGAAAATGCGGCGCACGCGGCGCGAGCGGGTCGAGCGGCGAGGACTCGGCGGCCACCAACTGCTGGAGGATGCCCGGCATGAGCAACGAGCCTCCGACCATGGAACAAAGCGCGGAACGGCGGGTGAGGAGTGGATTCATGGAGGGATTCGTTTTCATTCGATGAACATGAACTCGTTGCTCGCGAAGAGTGCTCGCGCGAGGCTGGCGAGGGGTTGGGCGAAAGTGGCCTTCTCGGTGACGGCGAGGGACTCGAAGCGTTTCAAGTAGGCGGTGCCGCTGGCGATTTCCTCGGCGCTGGCATCGCGGGCGAGGATGAGGCGGTAGAGCTGTGTCACCTGCGCTTCGGCATTGCCTGCGCTTTTCACCTTTGCTGCGGCGGTGCGTGACCATTCGGCGACTTCGGGCGAGTTCACCTGATAGAGTGCCTGCACGGAGGTGATGCTGCTGCCGCGTTCGCCGGTGCAGGCGTTCACGTTCGCGCCGTCGAAGACCTCGAAGTAAGGATTTCGCCGGTTGCGCTGCTGCATCATGTAGACACCGCGATGCTTCGTCTCGAAGTCGCCGCGAAACGGCGCGTGCTCGGTGAGGCGGCCAATCTTCGGAAACGGATGCGCCATGGCCTGCGTGGTATCGAGCGCACCGGAGACAAACATCATCGCATCGCGCGTCTCCTCGGCATTGAGGCGGTGGCGGTCGTAGCGCCAGACGAGCCGTTGGTCCGGGTCTTTGAGCAGGTTGTCCGGGGATGCGGCGGCACTGAGCTGGTAGGTGCACGAGAGCATGATGAGCCGGTGCATTTGCTTGAGCGACCACTTCTCCGCGACGAGCCGGTCCGCGAGCCAGTCGAGCAACTCGGGATGCGAAGGGATGGTGCCACGACTGCCAAAATCGCTCGTCGTCGGCACGATGCCCTGGCCGAAATGATAATGCCAAAGGCGGTTCACGATGACGCGCGTGGTGAGCGGGTTGTCCTTGCTGGCAATCCAGTTTGCGAGTTCGAGACGACCGCTGCCTTTCGTGTTGGGCGGAAGCTTTTGGCCGCCAAGCACGGTCAGGAAGCCGCGCGGCACTATCTCGCCCTTTTTGAACTGCTCGCCGCGAATCTGGATGGCGGTGTCTTTGCCAAACTTCTCGTCCTGCACCGCATAAGCCTCGGGAATTTCCGGCCAGTCCTTTTTCAACTCGGCGAGTTCCGCCTGCAAGGCGTCGAGTTCCTTTTCCACCATCATGGTGGGCTGGTTCTTCATCACGAGCATATCGAACCGCTGCGAGAGCTTGCCGATCTTCTGCGTCAGCGTGGCGATGGCATCGCCATTCTTGCTGGTGAGAGCGTTGAGTTTCGCCGGGTCGATGAGCTTCACCACCGTGTCCATCGCTGTGCGCGTGGACGGATACTGCGTGCTATCGAAGAAACCGTAGAGCGCGTAGTAGTCGCGCGTCGGGATAGGATCGAACTTGTGGTCGTGACACCTCGCACAAGACAGCGAGAGCCCCATCGTGGCCTGACCGAGCGTATTGAGCGTGTCCTCGATGGTCTGGTTGCCAATCTTCTCCTTCTGCCCGCCGCCGAAGCGTCGCGACAACGCGATGAAACCCGTAGCGATGGTCTTCTGATGATGCTCCGTGTCGCTCGCCGCTAGCAGCAAATCTCCCGCGATTTGCTGACGCAGAAACTCGTCATACGGGATGTCCGCATTCAGCGCGTCGATGACCCAGTTCCGATAACGCCACGCCTGAGGAATCGGGTAGTCGGGATTGTCGCCTGCCGTGTCCGCGTAACGCGCAAGGTCGAGCCAATGCCGGCCCCAGCGTTCGCCGTAGGCTTTCGAGTCGAGCAAACGATTCACCACTTTTGCGAACGCATCGGCTGATTTGTCCGCCACGAACGCCTCCACCTCTCTCGCCGTCGGTGGCAAGCCGGTGAGGTCAAACGTGGCTCGGCGAATCAGCGAGCGCCGGTCCGCATCCGCCACCGGTTTGATGCCCTCCTTCTCGTGACCCGCCGCGATGAAACGGTCAATGTCATTCACGGCCCAACCCTTACCCGCATCCGGCACCGTCGGCTTCTTCACCGGCTCGAACGCCCAGTGTCCGCCCCACTTCGCGCCTTCATCCACCCAGCGCTTGAGCGTGTCGATTTGCTTCGCCGTCAGTTTGGTTTTCTCCTTCGGCGGCGGCATCACTTCATTCGGGTCCGTGCTCGTGAGCCGCAGGATGAACTCACTCGCGTCACTCTTCCCGCGCACAATCACCGGCTCCGCGCCACCCGTCGCGCCGACTTCCGTATCCAGCCGCAGCTTCGCCTTCCGCGCCTTGTGATCCGGCCCGTGGCAATGCATGCAATGCTCCGACAAGATCGGCAACACCTCGCGGCTGAAGTTCACGGGCTCCGCGTGAGCAGTGAGCGAGGATAGGGAGACAATACTCAAGAGGATTTTCTTCATGGTCTTGGCTTGGATAACGCCTTGAGTTCTTGCTCACTCACAAAGCTATCTTTGTCGGCATCAAGCTTGTCGAAGAGCGCGGCGGGGAGTTCGTCGCGGCCGAGTTTGCCGTCGTTGTTTTTGTCGCGTTGCTTGAACTGGCTGGTCATCGCTCCACCACTTCCCCCCATGCCGCCTTTGCTGGCGATCCCTGCGGATTCGTTCACGAGGGTTTTGAAGGCGTTGTAAGTCGGGGCGCGGTAGTTTTGGGTTTGGACCATGAAGATGCCGAAGAGCTGGTTGGTGCGGTCGAGCCAGAACTGCGTGCCGTTCGCGCCGCCCCAGGCGTAGCCGCCTTCGCCGTCCACTGCGCCCCCGAGGCCGTATTTCTGGCCGAGTTCGGGCTTGAGATGGTTTTGGAACATGAGATCGACGCTCTCGGCCTTCAGCACACGAACGCCGTCGAGTTCGCCGCGATTCATCATCATGCGGCAGAAGCGCTCGTAGTCCTCCGTGCTGCTGATCAAGCCCTGGCCGCCGAGAAAGAGCGTGGGCTTCTCGGTGAGCTGGCTGGCCTCGCGT
>JBJONJ010000008.1:0-3842 GCA_046051905.1 Verrucomicrobiota bacterium | reverse complement strand
AGGCGCATGGACCAAAAAGTTCGCTCCCTCCACCCTCGCGTTGGGGATCGCAGGTGTTTCTAGCTGTTCTAGGGTGAGCGGTGGAACCGAGTTTCCCAAGACGGTCTAAAAGAAGGGGAGGCACTTCCGTTGTTTTTTTACAATGAAGGGCATAACCATTCGACTCAGATGGCAATTGCGCAAACTTTCACCCGCATCGAAACCAGACCCCGCATGACCTCCTCCGAACTCCTCTCCGCCCTCGAATGGCGCTACGCCGTCAAGGCCTTTGACCCCTCCAAGAAAATCCCAGCGGACACCTGGGCTGCGCTGGAGCAGAGCCTCGTGCTCACACCCTCCTCCTACGGCCTCCAGCCGTGGAAATTCCTCGTCATCACCGATCCCGCGCTACGTGAGCAGCTCCTTCCACACGCGTGGAACCAGCACCAGGTGACCGATGCCTCCCACCTCGTCGTCATGACGGTGAAGAAGGCGCTGAGCGAGGCGGACATCGACGCCTTCATCACTCGCATGGTCGAGGTGCGTGGCGGCACTGCCGAATCACTGGCTGGCTTTCGCAAGATGCTCGTCGGCACGCATTCGCAGGGCTACATGACCACGGATTGGGCCAAAAAGCAGGCCTACATTGCCCTCGGCCAGTTCATGGCAGCCTGTGCCTTGCTTCATATCGACACCTGCCCCATGGAGGGCTTTGTTCCGGCTAAATTTGACGAGATCCTCGGCCTGGAGGCCCAGGGACTCACCGTGGCGGCTCTTTGCCCGGCGGGCTATCGCAGCGTGGACGATCGCTATGCCAGCCTTCCGAAGGTGCGTTATCCGCTCGATGCCATGATCGAGCGCCGCTGAAAGCCGGGGCATTCGCCAAAGAACACCTTGACGCTTCCGAAGCGGCCAGCACACTCGCGACACCGCTCCCCCTCGCGTCATGAACCTCCTCGACCGCCTCGAACGTGTCTTCTTCTGGCTTTCCGCCGCCTCCACCGACAACCTCGAGGCCTGTCCCGCTTGGGAACGGCGCAAATACGTCGCCTTCGGGGCCACGGTGCTGGTGCCGAGCACCTTTGCCGCCATCGCCTGCGCCTACGCGCTAAGCACGCTCACGGACAACTGGTGGATCATCGCGGCCGTTTCGCTTGTGTGGTCCTTCATCATTCTCACGGTGGACCGTGCTCTGCTGGCCACCTACCGCGCTTACCAGAGCTTCTTCCGCAAGGCGGCGCAGTTTGGCCTGCGCATGGTTGTGGCCGTGTTGATGGGCATCACCATATCGCATCCGCTGACGTTGCTGCTTTTCAAAGATACGGTCTCGTCCGTTATCGAGGAGCATCGTCAAAAGGAGATCGAGGCCACTCGCGAGACCGCAAAGCAGCAAAAAGCGGCCGTCGAGGCCCGCATCACCTCGCTCGAAGGCGAGATCGTGAAGCAACGCGAGGCTTGGAATGCGACTTTCACCGCAAAGTTCCTGGATGACAACGGCAAGCCAGTCGAAAAACCGCTCACCGAGGACGAAAAGAGGGCGAAGGCTGAACGCGAAGCGAAGGTGGCGGAAGCTTCCGCACCGCTGAAAAGCAAGCTCAAGGCCCTCGATGACGAAATGACTAAGATGAGCGCCGACTACCAAGAGATCGCCGCGGAGCTCAATCACTGGCAGACGGAGTTTGAGCGTGAGGTCAATGGCCAGCGCAGTGGCATCATCGGACTCGGTCCGCGCGCCAAAAGCATTCAGGAAGACCAACTTACTTGGCGCCGCGCCGAGTCCACGCGTCTCAGCGGCGTGCTCGACACGATGACGAAGAATCGCGTCACCCTTCTCACCGAGATCAAGGCCGCTGAAGACGGTGTGAATGCCGCCCTTGATGCCAAGGCCACTGAGGACGCTGCCCGATTGAAGGCTGAAAAGGACCGCGTCGAGCTTTTGAAGCAGCAGGTGCAGCAGCAGCAGGCTGATCAATTCGTCGGCCAGCAGACTGCCATCCGAGAGACAATCAAAACGCAGATTGACGCCCTGCTGCTCCAGCTCAAAAGCCTGCACGCCGAGGTCGGTCAGCTCGTGAAGGATGAGGAATCACGCATCGCCACCATCCGCGCCGAGCCACGGCGTGACATCCTCACCCAAACCCTCGCATTGCATGAGCTGTTCGAAAACGGCCAGCAGGGCGGCACCTTCGCGTTGGCGGCTTATCTGGTGCTCACCATGCTCTTCATGCTCGTGGACACGATTCCGCTGGTCGTGAAGTTCTTCTCGAAGCCCGGGCCGTATGACACGTTGCTCGACCGCGAGGAGGTAAAGTTTGATCGCGAACGCCAGGCCTTCCTCACGAGCTTTAACCGCTACATGAAGGAGCTTACCGAGAGCAAGCTGCTCCACCTCACCCAGCACAAGCCGCTGGAGCGAGCGTTGATTGAGGGCGTGGACCGTAGTCGTGCCGCGAAGGAGTTTTTGGAGCATCTTATGGAGCTGGAGCGTGCCTTTGATGAGAAGATCCGCGCTGCCCGCGAGTCTGCCGCCACCAGCGGCCTCGCCTTCAAGGCCGACATGCTCGAAGACATGGCCCGCGCCTTTTATGCCGACCTGCGCCAGCGCATGGAGACCTTCTTCCGCGATGACCGCCGATCCCCCCTGCAGGTGGGGACGTGAGTTCGTCTCCGATTGGATCCTGCGCTTGACGATGCCACGCTTGCGCGGAATGAACAGAGGCGACCATGCGCACGTTCAAATCGACCCAGCATGACATGCAGGCACGCATTGTGTGTGTGGTGCGGCGTGGCTTGATGACATCACGGGTGGCGCTGGCTCAGGAGCTGGAGATCGCGCCATCGACCATGGGGATTCATGTCGACGAGCTTGTGCAGCGAGGCGTGTTGATCGAGTCCGGCACCTCGCGTGGCGCGGCAGGCCGGCCAAAGCGGCTGCTGAAGCTTGTGCCGAAGGCAGGCTGGTTCGCTGGGGTGGAGTTTACGGGAGGGCGGCTGCAGGCGGTGCGGCTGAATTTCGCCGGTGGCGTGGAGGAGATCGTGGTAAAAGCCCTGCCTGGACATCTCACCGCCGTGCAGATGGTGGCACATCTCGCAGAGGCAGTGAAAGGTCTGGAGGTGGGTGCGCTGGGTCCTTTGCTGGGTGTTGGCATTGGTTCGCCTGGCTTTGTCGATCCGCTGACCGGAATGGTCATCTTCTCGCAGTTCCAGACGGATTGGCAGAACGTGCCTCTGGCCCATCTGCTGAGGCAGCAGCTCAAGGCCCGGGTGCTGGTGGAGAATAATCTCCGCGTCATCACGCTGGCGGAGCGCTGGTTCGGTGAGGGGCGTGACGAGACGGATTTTGCCATCGTGCGTGCCCGCTTTGGTTTCGGTCTGGGCGTGGTGAAGGACGGTCGTCTGCTGTCAGGCTCCCATCATGCTGTGGGCGAGATCGGCATGCTGCCGTGGCCTTTGGATGGAGGTGGCAGTCAGGTCCATGATGCTCTTTCTGCCGTTCGCGTATGGAGGGATCTGTCTGGAGGTGCGGCCAAAGTCCCCGAGGATCTTCGCGAGGCCTTCAGCACGCTGTCCATCCGGGAGGGCAAGGCCTGGCAGGACATCGTCACCGACTACGCGCTGGTGCTCGGCATGGTGCAGGTGATGCTGGATAGCCGGGTCTTCTTTCTTCATGGGCCGCTCACCACGTTGGGGGAAGGATTCTGCGAGGCGGTGATGGCGCGGAGCGCGGAGTGCATTCCAGCCTTGAGGCATTCCCCCTTGGTGCTCCGGCCTACCAAGCTCGGCCGCGAGGCTGGGGCGCTGGGGGCCGCCAGCCTGGCTATGCAATCCTGGAATCCCGAGGACGTGACACGTTAAGGGCAGGT
>JBJONJ010000007.1:0-5254 GCA_046051905.1 Verrucomicrobiota bacterium | reverse complement strand
CAGCACATTCCTTGGAGCAGCGTCATTCACCAAGGGCCTTGCCTTGCGCGTAATGCTCGAACGACAGGAAGTGTCCATCCAACAGATTGGCGTCAGAGTGACATTGCAGGATCTGAAAACCAACGCAAAAATCGGCCGGGTTAAAACTGGAGACAGCGACGCACTTTCGTCTTACTTGCTTTTTCTCCACGCGACTAGATCGCGGGCGCAAAGGGTCGCAGCGGGCGACACGTCGGCATGGGCACTTGCGCATTTATCAATTGTACACAGGCGCGACGTGCAGCTTCCCCGTGCTGATTTGTTGCCTTAATCGAAGCCGAAAAATTCATTGAACTTATCCTTCGAAAACGCCGCCCTGCAAAAGTTTAGGGTCGAGAAGACAGATCGGGACAGCTTGACAGAGATTGACCCGCTGTCCTGGCAAGAGATACCGATGCCAATAAGTCAGAACCAAGAATCGAGGAGAACGAAATGTGTGACGCATGCCTCATTGAATCGGTCAAGCAGTCCATGCTGTCGCGCCGCTCACTGTTCACCGGTGCAGTTGCAACGACCGCCACCGTCGTGGCAAGTGGCCTTTCGACAGCCAGACCGGCGCTGGCACAGGCTGCGGGCAAGGTAGTGGACCTAACGCATGCCTATGATGGTGCTTTTCCTACCTTTGACGGAAACCCGGGAATCCTTTACGAACCCGCGGTCAAATTCGCAGAGTCAGGCTACCAGTACTGGAAGCTAACAATTTATGAGCACACAGGCACCCATGTCGACGCGCCCTTGCACTTTTCGGAAGACGGCACGTCGGTGGCGGACCTTCCTGTGGAACGACTAGTCTGCCCGCTCTGCATCATCGACATGAAGAGCAAGGCGGCGGAAGATCCGAACGCCATGGTCGAACCCACGGACATTGAGGCCTATATGTCGGCAAATGGCACGATCCCCGCGGGTGCCTGCGTGGCTATGAATTCCGGCTGGGCCGCAAAAGTCGGCGAGCCATCTTACCGCAACGATGCCGAGGGTAAGTTCGCCTTTCCCGGATTCTCCAAGTCCGCAACGGATATGCTCGCAGAAATGGACGTGGCATGTATCGGGGTTGATACACTCTCGCTCGATCCCGGCAATTCGGCCGATTTCGCGGTTCACTTTTCGTGGTTACCAGGCGGGCGCTTCGGAATCGAGAACCTTGCAGGACTGGACGGCCTGCCTGCTGCTGGAGCGACGGTCTTCATCGGCGCTCCCAGGCACAAGTCCGGCACCGGCGGGCCTGCCCGCGTGATTGCTGTGGTGTAGCAAAAAATCTCGATATCTTTCTTCACGTTGGCGGGCCGCTTGCCCGCCAATACTCCGATGATGACGCAAACAACGGAAACTTCGACTAGTGCAAACCCTGCACAAAATCGCTCGAGCGCATCTCAGACCAGATTAGGGTAAGTCAGAAAACATTCCTACGGACAAGATGGCAAAGTTCTGCACTCTCTTCTAGATCGCTAGCCACCAGCAACTTCTTTCGCTAATCGACAAAGGGGTTCTATGGTCAAAGATTAGTGGATTGTTGTGCGCCTAAACACACAGCAGCTAAGTCTGTTCCATATCACGACCCGCAATCCGGCGAGCGCGACCTCGCCATAGCCACATCGAAGACATCAGGGCAGTAAGCAAGAGCCCAGAGGAGTAACCAAGGGAGCAAGATCTCTTGGGGTGGCACCACATGCAAGGCAAACATGGGGAGGCTGATCAAATACCGCTAGGGCTGAGTTTGTGTAGACCTTCAATTCTTGCTGCCTTGTTCCTTCTTTTTCAGGGTCGGGCTAAATCAGCGCTGTATTCGTACGAAATAAAGCTCTGTCGCCACGAATTCTGCTTAGCTGGGCGTTGCCTTGAATAGCCAAACGCCAGAAACCGCGGCTTATTGAACTCCGGCGATCAGAAAGAACTTTTTCCCAGTCGCCATACTGCTGTGATTCATATACAGCTGTTTTCTGCCAGCTTGAGGCTTTGTTGCGCAAATGCCATGAAGGATTCACCTCGTGAATCCAACGTGGTAGCTGGTCTGCATGAGCAGACCGAAGCCCCCGACCTACCGCACCACGAACTGGCATGACTATAATGCGGCGCTGGCGAGGCGCGGATCGCTGGCGATCTGGTTCGATCCCGAGACGCAGTGGCAGGCCGCGCCGACCGGCAAGCGCGGCCGCCAGCCGGTGTTCACCGATGCCGCGATCCAGACCTGCCTGACGCTGAAGGCGCTCTTCGGGCTGCCACTGCGGCAAACGACAGGCATGCTGGCCAGCCTTCTGGAACTGGCCGGTCTGGACTGGGTAGTGCCGGACTTCAGCACCCTTTGCCGTCGCCAGAAGGGCCTGACTGTCCAAATCCCCTATCGCCCCAGTTCCGGCGCGCTGCATCTCCTGATCGACAGCACAGGCGTGAAAGCCGAAGGCGATGGTGAGTGGCTGGCCAAGAAACACGGGCCGTCCAAGCCACGAGACTGGCGCAAGGTTCACCTCGGGATCGATGCGGAGACGCTGGAAATCCGGGCGATCGAGGTAACCGGCAGCCGGGTTGGCGATGCACCCATGCTGCCTGACCTGCTGGACCAGATCCCGGACGACCAGCCTCTCGGTATCGTCACCGCGGATGGCGCCTACGATACCCGTGCCTGTCACGCCGCCATTGCGGCCCGTGGCGCGGCGGCGGTCATCCCGCCCCGCAAGAACGGCAAACCGTGGAAGGAACCCACCGCAGGGGCGGCGGTGCGCAACGAGGCGCTCCGCAGTTGCCGTCGCCTCGGTCGGGCGATCTGGAAACGCTGGACAGGATATCACCGACGAAGTCTGGCCGAGGCCAAGATGCGCTGCTTCAAGCTTCTGGGCGAGCGGGTCATGTCCCGCGACTTCGACCGCCAGGTCGCCGAGCTTCAGATCAGGGCCGCCATCCTCAACCGCTTCACCGCCCTCGGAACGCCCCTCACGCAGCGCACAGGATAGGTCTGTCCTGGGAAAGGGGAACTCTGGAACTCAGGGGATTTGCGCAACAAAGCCCCAGCTTGACCTAAACCGCACCAACACGCAGGGTCTTGCACGGCCGAGCCGTCACATTGCAGGGGCAAAGACAAGCGGACTTGGGCTGCGACGAGCGGTAACGGCACAAGACACCAGGAGGAGCGCGTCCGACATGACATTACCACCGGGTTTCGAAATTGGACAGATGCGCGCCGCTGAGGCCACGATCCTCGAGCAATGGGCCACAGCCGAAGGCTGGAACCCGGGTGTAGGCGATCTGGCATTCGCCTATGGGGTTGATCCGGAAGCGTTCATCGCATTACGAGAAGGTGATGAACTCGTCGGTGGTGGCTCAATCTTCCGCCACAATGCTTCAACGGGGTTCATGGGGCTGTTCATCCTTCACCCCAACTATCGAAAGCGCGGCCTTGGTTCAATTCTGTGGCACTGGCGGCGAGATCGACTTATTCGCCGTCTCGGCCCCAACGCCTCGATCGGAATGGACGGTGTTCTCGATATGGTGCCGTTCTACGAGAGAGGAGGCTTTCGTCGGCACCATCTCAACATTCGCTACCAAGGGACAGCGCAAGCGACGGCTGCAGCTGGATGTATCAACCTTTCAGAGAAAGATACGGAACAGATCCTCGCCTTGGATCATGAATGCTTCGGTTCAGACCGGGCCGGTTTCGTTGCTGCTTGGCTCGCTAGGCCGGGTATGCTCGGCGCCGGAATTTTTGAGGGTCGCCGCCTTACGGGCTTCGGCATCGCGCGCCCGTCCAAGGTCGGCTACAAGATCGGACCGCTCTATGCCCAAAGCGCTGAAGACGCAGAGCAACTACTTGACGGACTGTGCAATAGGATCGTCGGGAAACAGGTCCAAATCGATGCACCTGACATCAACTCGGACGCCGAGGCGGTCTTTAGGGCGAGGGGATGGTTGCCAGTCTTCCGTTGCGCCCGCCTCTATCTTGGCATCCCACCGCGCGCTGGACTTGGACAAACCTACGGCGTCTGCTCGCTTGAATTTGGATGAACCGTGGCCTCAGCTGCCGAGATTGAACACCTAGGCCCGTTCGTAGTTGTCAATGTTTTGCAGACTTTGGAGCGATTGATTGATGTCAATCCTGGCGGCTATTGGGAAGATGCGTTTCAACTGCTCGACATTCGACTACCACTCTCGCCGCACCGATGAGGCTGCTGTGGCGAAGAAGATCAAGCAAAGTTACTAGACGCGTCTGTGCTGCTCTGATCTCCAAGGGCAAACTCAGCTAAATTAACATTTTTAGCCTACTTCCTCCGAAAACATCAAGGATTTTGCAAATTTCTTCAGCACTTTACACTCTTCAAGATTTCCTCAACCAGGCGTGCGATATTCAAGCTACTGTCTTTATCGCACATAGTATTGTGTGTGGCTGGGACATCAAAAATTTGTACAAGGCCTGTTGTAAGTTGAGAAAGTCTATCTTGCAGATCCGTCCGCGCATTATCTGAGGCACGGATAAAGGCGATCGCAGCGCTTAGCCGAGGACAACCAGTCCAACTTGCCATCAATGTTGGCGCTTGCTGCATGATCTCCAGCATCATGTCCACGTCGTTAATCTCTGCAATCGCCGGCATCACACCTTCGCGCTTTGCCGCGAGCAGGATCGCTTCTTTGATGGCCTCCTCACTCAAATCTTTGCCAAAAATGCCTAAAGCTTCAGCATACTCCGTAAGTCTGCCCACTTTATCCTTGTGATCTGGTTCAGAAAAGTCATCCCCACTTAGCGGTGAATCGAGTAGGATGCCAATTTCAAGGGTTTCGCCCTCCGCCGCAAGTTGGGCGGCCATTTCCTGCAGAATAACTCCCCCAAACGACCAACCCAGTAAACGATAAGGCCCTTTGGCCTGTACATTGCGCATCGCATTGACATAGCAGTCCGCCATCTCGCGGACTGAAGAATGCCTAGAACTAGGATCTGATAGTGCCTTGGCCTGCATCCCGTAAACAGGGAGTTCATCTGGCAGAAGATTAGCGATATTGGCGAATACGGTCGATGATCCTCCAGCAGGATGTACGCAGAACAATGGCCGCTCAGACCCGTGAGTCTGGAGGGGCAGGAGCGGATCATAGCCCATCTTCTCGGCGGCGGCGGTTGCGAGGTCTCGTGCGAGGCTGCGAGGGCTGGGATGGGCAAAGAGCGCACGTAGTGGCAACTCAATGCCGCGATCGGCGCGCAGGCGAGCCACCAGCCGCATCGCGAGAAGCGAATGGC
>JBJONJ010000006.1:0-5082 GCA_046051905.1 Verrucomicrobiota bacterium | reverse complement strand
TCGATGGCGTCGAGGTAACGGGCAATGGGATCCTCGCGAGTCGGAAGCTCACGCCGAATGATATTGGGAAGGTCGAGAAAGTCTTCGAAGGCACCGGAGAGCTGCTCCGTTTTATTCGCCTCATAGTAATCGATGTAGTCACGCACAGCCTTGGTCTGCTGGGCAGTGAGCGTGACATAGGAGCGCAGGTCCTTGAGTCGCTGGTCTAGATCTTTGTTTTTTCCGTCCTGCAAATCCATGACGATGCCGAGGTAACCGTTGACGATCGGGCGCATCAGCACGCTGGCCTGTGGCTGCAAGGCACGAAGAGCCTGGACGTTTTTCTCGAGAATCTTCACCCGGTCGGGGTGCTGCAGAATGTGTTTGTAATCTTCGAGGTGAATCTCCACCCACTCGGAGCCAGGCGGCAGTTTGGGCAGATCATCATCGCCACTGGTCGTGGTGACAAGCGGGACTTGGGGTATCGGCACCGGCTTGGCTGCCGGGTTGGTCGTGCGTGGCGATCCATCGGCTGGCTGCACCGGTTTGGCAGCGGGCCTTGCATTGGGGTTTGTGGTCTTGGGCTGCGTTTTTTCCTCCTTTTTGGACTCGGCTTTTTTCTTCGATTCTGCAGGGACGGGCCGAGGCTTTTCTGGCTCAGCCGCCTTCTTCGTTTCGTCCTCGGCCTCACCATCCCCGGACTTTTTGCGTTTCAGGAAATCCAGAAAAGCCTGACTCGGCCACCCTCCTCCTAAATGAGCCCACAATTCCGCCAGCGGGGCGACATGCCATCTCACGAGGGAAATCGGCGACAGTGCCCACCCCGTCCAAAAAGCCGACTTCGTCTTTTCCTCGTTGTCCCGGGACTTTTTGAACTTCCCCTCAGGCGTGGGTTTGTCGTCTTCTTTGACCTCCTTTTCCTCCTCGGCAGGCTCTTTGCCCGAGCGGAACCAGTTGAGAGGATTCAACAGGGAACCGCGCGAATTGGGTTGTTCCTCTTCAGGCTCTGCTGAGGTCTCACTCTTGGCTCCAGCCTTTGGCTCGGCCTTGGGCTTCACCTCGGACTCCGTCGTGGTGGATTTCTCATTGCCCGACATGCCTTTTTCGTCCGATCCAGGGGGATCAACGGGCGTAGCTTCTGGCACCTGTTTTTCCTTCTCTCCGTCCTTCTTTCTATCTTCATTATCTGGTTTCCCCTGCGTGACGACCGCTTCACCCTCCTGGGCTTTTCGACGCTCGACAGCAGTGGCGCTGTTTCGAGACATCAAACGCCCCAAAAAGCCCAAGGTGCCTGACGCTTCTTGCTTGCCTTCCTCCTCTTTCGAGGTCTCACGCGGCATGTCGGCACGAGCCAGCGGCCTCTGATCTTCTTCGACCTTTTTCTTTGCGTCATCACCAGAATCCTCCTTGCCCTTGTTGCTGCCCATGAGGCCGAAGGTGAGGTAGCGGAGCCACGGGCTTCCTTCTTTTTTGCTCACTGAGGCATCTTCGTCTCCCTCATCAGCATCTCCGACCTTGCTTTTCGAGGCGGAATTGGAGGGAGATTTTTGCTCCCCCGATTTTTCAGTCACGGTGAGTACGAATTCGTCGAGCGCGGGCGGCGGCGACTTGGGCTTCGGAGTTGGCGCGCCAAAGAGCGGGGCAGGCGTCTCAAAGGGCCTCTTCTTAATGTCTTTGGGCACCTCCTCGGTTTTCGCCACGTAGCGGATCGTGATGGCTTGCTCGAGCGCCAGCATGGTCTCGTCCGCGTTGAGTGGATCTGCGACACGACGCTTTGCCAGAGACGCCAGTTGGAGCGACCACCATTTGTTCAAACTGGAGACGGAGGCTGCGAAACCTGGAAATGCCTCGTTGAGAAGCTCCCGCTCCGGCCTGGGATCAACCGCCAAGCTGTTGAGGAACTTGTTGAAGCGCTTACCGCCGTCCGGTTGGTCGATCAGCGCCATCACCAGCGCCCCGCACGAAGTTTCGTAAATCGCCCGCGAAAGGCTGTCCATCTCAGTTGGCGAGGCCTCAATGATCTCCTCAATGCCGTAGATCTTGCCGCTCTTGAAGATGGCCGCAAACATGGTGGTCGGGCGCTCTGCCGCACGGAAATCGAGCGTTTGCATGGTGCCAGTGAAAATCCAATCAGGCAGCAGCAACCGCCCCTTGGGCGGTGTGGCAGAGGCATGCCCTCGCAGGATGCGTTCCGCGAGGAGCATGCGCACGGTCTCGCTCCGGATGCCGCCCAGTTTCAGAGCGGGCACATCGCGGATGTCGAGTTGAAGGTGAAAGCCTCCGCCCTCGATCTCAGTGATCTGAATGCCCACGGGCGGCGCCCCGCCGCTCGTGGACTTGATGGCTTCCACGCCTTGGGAAAGGTGCACATTCACGGGGATCCCACTCGCATCCGCATCTTTCAGCGCAGACCTCAACTCTTTTGCGATTTCATCGAGATGAGAGGACATGCGGCTGCGAAGGCTCAAATCGCTCCCATGGACGCGAAACTGCCCACTGGCACTGGTGGAGGTCACCACCGAAATCTTATCGGAGCGGGTGGGAATACGCGGTGCCTCGATACCCAGCTTGTCATCCTGGGTCAGTGAATCCAAGGCCTGTTCCTTGGTCATGCTGGCCGCTGACGGAGGAGGCGGAAGGGGGGGCGGAGGCGGCGTGGTCGGCGAACCCGCCGGTGCCACAGTAGGGGGATTGGACAGCGCTCCAATGACAGGAGGCAATCTTGAAGCGGGGGGCTTCGCATCCGTCGGCGGAGGATTCGGTTTCAACGTGCCTGGGGGAATGGGACGGAGCACACGGACGTCGGGCTGCCCTTGAGTCGAAGCCCCTGGGCTGACGGTGGGGGGCATGAGCGGCTTCACCCCTCCAGATGGCACGATGATCCGAGACGGCTCGATGGCGGCTGCCGGTGATGCTGACTTGTCTTTGACAAGTGGCGGCGGCGGAACGGGCGCGGTGTTCTGCGCCTGCAAAAAACCACCAAGCAACATGACACCACCCGCGAGGGCTGCAAAATAGAAGGCGAGGGAGTTCATGCGGAGGTGAAGCGGGAATCGAGCACGAGTTTGTCTTTCGCCACAGTAATCTGGGTCATTTGAAACAAAGCGCGGATCTCTGGATCAAGCGCCCCGGCAACCACCCGCAGCGCGGGCTCCAGCGGGCGTATCACACCACGTGGCAGCCGAAGATGACCGAGAGCGCCACCGAGAACTTCGACATGAAAATGCTCCCCGACCCGCTGCACCACAAGATCCACACTCGCCGTGCGCTGATGGCCATAGATGTTCCAGACCAGGATGATTCGCGCCTTGCCAGGCTCCAGATCCGCCCGGGCATCCACCACCTTCATCCATGACTCGATCGTGCTCCCAAGACGGCCTGGCAAAACCGCCGTGAGATAGCGGTTCAGATCGGCCTCCTTGACCTCGTAGAGTCCTGCGCGCTTGATAGCTGCTTGACGCAGGTCATCCAGCAAATCCGGTGCCTTTCCTTTCTCCAGCAGCGGGGCCGCCTCAGGCAGCGGTTCCGGACGATGGGCCACCCAGGACGCGCCGCCGAGGGCGCTGAGCAGCACCAGCCGCAGAATTTGGAAAAGGGGGCGTTTCACAGCGGCAAGGCTTGGAGTGGCGAGAGACAATCAGGCCGCCGTGGCGCTCTTCGCAGGCGCAGGCGCGGGCGTGCTGCTAGCACTGGACGTCGAACTGCTGCTACTCGACGAACTGTCCGAGTCCTTCTTCGCCGCCGCCTTGTAAGAGTCACTGCGATAGTCAGTGATGTAGAATCCGGTGCCCTTGAAGATAAAACCGGCTCCCGCGCCAATCTTGCGCTTCACCGGACCTGTGCAGGCCTCCTGCGGGCAGTCGGTCAGATGCGGGTCCTTCATGGATTGCTTGGCCTCGAATTGATGGCCACAAGTCTGGCATTCGTAATCGTAGGTGGGCATGGCTTGAGGATGGGATGGGGTTTGGTCCGCCAAGGTGTCGGCGGAGCGCCAGTATGCCGCCAGCACCTCCCGCTGCAAAAGGATTTTCCCCTCCAGCGCCCCTTCGTCAGGGCTTCTTCCCGGTCCGCCCTTCGCTCCGCGGCTCCTCGACGGGCGGCTGCGCTTTTCTCACCTCCTCCTTCGCCAGCCCGGGCACCGCACCGTAGCCGTAAAACTCCACCCTCGGATCTTCCACCTTCGGCAGGGTGAAATCAAACACGCTCACGCCACAACGCCGCTGCCCCTCGTAGCTGCGTCCGTCGCTGGAGCCGTAGATCACCGGCTTCCCATCCTTCACACGATGGCCAAGAAACAGCATCACATGAGTCACCTGGACCTTCCGCCCGGGCTCCGCACCGCCTTTCCGCGACCAAAAGACCAGATCGCCCGGTCGCAGATGCTCAAACAACGCGTCGTCGAGCTTGGTCACCTTCTCCGTGCGGTGAAAAGTCCCCTTCGCCTGCGTCCAGCCGCACATCTCGTCCGACTGGCGCGGCACGCCCGGCACTTTTTCGTCCAGCAGCACCCGATACACCGCGCCTGAGCAATCCATCCCGCCCTTCTCCACCTCGTGGGAGGCATAGCGATAGGTCAGCTTCAGTTTGGTTAGCGCCAAAGCCGCGCGGATCAGCCGTTTCACACCTTCCGGCTGCGCTTCAAATTCCTTCAATTCCGTTTCCAGCATCGTCGAGACCTCCGCAGGCTTCACCACCTCCTCCTCGACCGGCAACGGGTTCGGCGCCTCTTTCTTGCCATCCGCAAGCATCCCGACTGGAAAGCACAGGCAGGTCAAAAGCATCCGCGAAAGCAAGGTCATGCCATCATTCCAGCGGAAGCCCCCCTGCCCTGCAATCACGAATTCCTCGCACCACGGACGCTGAGATGCTACCAGCGCCGCCACCATGGCACGCCTCGTTCGCTCTCCGGAAACCGCTCCCGCCGCCGAAAGGCAGCGCGTCCTCTCCATCGACCCCGCGCTCCGCAAAACCGGCTACGCCATCGTCGAGGGCAACGGCCGCGACATGCGCGCCATCACCTGGGGTGTCATCCAGAACAAGCCCGCCCTCCTGCCAAGTGGCTGCCTCGTCACCATTCGCGAAACCTTGTGCGAAGTCATCCGC
>JBJONJ010000005.1:0-3468 GCA_046051905.1 Verrucomicrobiota bacterium | reverse complement strand
AATCCTGAGGTGCAGGCGGTGAACCTGCGCGGCATCGGCGGCCAGCCTTGGTATCAGATTTACGTCAAGGATGCGAAGGGACCGCAATACGTCAGCGCCATGAATGGCCGTGTCGATCCGGCGCAGGACGAGCTTTATGCGGCGGAGATCGCCCGAAACTTCCTCGCCGGTGCGGAGGTGAAGAAGACGGACTTCCTCACCGCCTTCAACATGGAGTACCTGAACATCTTCCGCATCCTGCCGGTGCATCGATTCGATGCGGGTGATGCGCTGGAGACGCGGGTGTATGTCTCCACCACGACCGGCAGCGTCACGCGGCACACGGACAAGGAGCGGCAGTTTGAGGCCACCATCTTCACGATGTTTCACAAACTCGGCTTCATCCGTGACAAGGACCTGCGTGACCTCGTGCTCACCGTGCTGACCCTTGGAACCTTCCTCGTGGCTCTGCTCGGCATCTGGCTCTTCTTTGCCACACGGCCGCGGAAGTCGTGAGACGAACAGGTTGAAAACCTCTTCCACGCTCCCCATATGCGGCTCCCGCTCTTTGCCGCATGTCCAAACCTCTCATCGCCGTCACCATGGGCGACCCCGCCGGGGTCGGTCCTGAAATCTGCCTGCAACTCCTCGCGAATGAAGAGGTGCTGGCGCTTGCCACACCCGTCATCTTTGGCGATGCGCGGCTGCTGGCTCGTTGTGCTCGACAGACTGGTTTGCAGGCTCCACCGCGCATCGTGAGCGAGATCGAGTGGAGCGAAAAATGCGGCGAGATCGATGGACCGGCTGTTTTGGACCTGTTTGGCTTCGATGCGGAAGGTTTTGAACCGGGCAAGGTCAGCGCCAAAACGGGTGCGGCAGGCTATCGCTACGTCGAAAAGAGCATCGCAGCCGCTTTGGCAGGTCAAGTGGCTGCGGTAGCCACCGCGCCGCTGAACAAGGAGGCACTTCACGCCGCTGGCATCACCTATCCGGGGCACACGGAGATGTTTGCGGAGAAGATGGCCTCGAAACGCTCCTGCATGACGTTTTACTCGCCGGAGATGATTTGCAGCCTCGTCACCGTCCACATCGGATATCAGGATGTCGTGCCAGCGCTGACGACGAAGCGCATCCTTGATGTCATCGAACTCACCGCGGAGTCCGTTCAGCGGGTGAAGGGCAAAAAGCCGCGCATCGCCGTCTGCGGGCTGAATCCACATGCGGGCGAGCATGGTCTCTTTGGCCGGGGCGAGGAGGAAACCATCATCGCGCCTGCCATCGAAGCCGCCAGGGCCAAGGGCATCACCATCGAAGGCCCGTTGCCACCGGACACCGCCTTCATCGCGACGCGGCGTCGCAGTGTGGATGCCTACATTTGCATGTATCACGATCAGGCGCTCATTCCGCTGAAGGCGCTGGCCTTTGACACCGCCGTCAATACCACCCTCGGCCTGCCCGTGCCGCGCACCAGCGTGGATCACGGCACCGCCTGCGATATCGCCTGGCAAGGCAAAGCGAACGGCAGCAGCCTCGTCGAAGCCGTGAAGCTCGCGGCGAAGATGGCGGCCGCGGATTGAGATGGGCCAGCGAGCGCGATAGGCTACAAGTACGTTGTTCACGCTTTAGCGTGACATGGTTCCTGGCACGCTAAAGCGTGAACAACGTACTCTGAGCTCCTACGCCAGCAGCATTTCCGCGCCTTGCTTCCAACAGGTCCAATTGTGGCCACCGTCGATTTCAGCGAGCTGATGCTCTTGGAGGAAGGAGCGGGTGAAGAAGCGGTTGGAGGTGAGATGCCGGTCTTCGCGGCCGGTGATGATTTTCATCGGCACCGGCGGGCCGCCGGTCGCGTGCCATTTGGTCTTCATCTCCGCCCACAACTTCTTGATGCCCTCTTCTTTGTTGCGCGGCACGATCTCGCCGGGATGCCAGTGCTCGATGCCGCCCGCGGCCTCGATCTCGGCAACGAGGTCATCCTCGCCGACAAACGGCGCGAGCATCAGCACCTCGTTCACATCATTCGGATAACGCAGCGTGTAGATGAGTGAGCCGAGCCCGCCCATCGACACGCCTATCAGCGTTACCCGCTCGCCACGCTGGCGTGCCGGGCGCACGATTTCCTCATGCAGGCAGGTGTGTGGGATGCGATCCACGTAGTAGCCAAGGTGCAGATCCGGCGCTTCCACGCGGGCGTGCGGCCGTTTCTCACGCACGAGATCCACGATGCCGTGGTGCTCAAACTCCTCCGGCTGGCTGAAACGCCCCGGCAGCAGCACCACGAGCTCTTTTGCCTTGCCGCCGGCCTTCGGCGCATAGGAAAGCGTGCGCACCGGCCGTGTGGCATCAGGAAGCATCGAACGGCAGGAACTCAGCGCGAGAGCCGTGGAGGCTGCTCCGAGTTGGTGGAGGAAGTGGGAGCGTTTCATCAAGCGCGGCGAGCATGCTGCCCCATCACCGCCTCTTCAGTCAGCAATCGGATGAGATGCGTCCGCGCCATTCACAGATCAAAAGCGAGCCCTGACCTGCCTTTGGTCAGCTTCAGGCAGATGAGCCGCGCATCGCCCTCGTCGCACCATGAGCCTGCTTGCAGCGCCTTCTTGGAGGCAGCGCGTGTCAGGCCTCGTGGCTGTCCTGCGCTGGTTGGCACAGAGAAAGTGAAGTCCTCGCACGCGAAGGGCGCTTTGAAGGTTACCTCACGCTTCGCGGCATCCCATTCGATCCTCGTGAGTTCCTTGGCCGCCCAGTAGCGGGCGATCTCGCTCAGCTTCATCCAGTGAAGGTGATCAAAGGTGGCATGCAGGCGCTTCACCACCTCGCGGAAGATCTCGAAGCCGATCTCAAGGCCGTTCCAATAAATGCCGGTCCAATGACACACGATGATCGCGGGTTCACCACGCTGGATGACCTCCACCATGCGCCCTGATTTGCCATCCGCGGTGATGAAGGCATCCGCGCCCTTCGGCGTCACGCAGTCCCAGCCGCCGGTCCAGTCGCCCGTGCAGCCGAGGATGTGCACGACACAGCGCGGATCGTCCGTGTCCAAACCGGACACATTTTGCACCAGCGGAGCCACGCTTTGCTCGCCCTTGTCGTAAAGGTCGCGGAAGTAGTGCGGGATCTCGGTTTGAAACACATTGCGACAGGCCTCGAAGGTCGCCTGCGCGAGCTGCGGCCGCGCATCGCTGCCGAATCCGCCCGGCGTCGTGACGCCCTGGCAAGGCAGGCCGATGTTTTTGAGGATCTTGAGCGCGTAGCTCATGTAATCGGCGATTTCATCCACGCTGCGCCCGCCGCACCACTTCCAGTTCTCCATGAACTTCGGGCTGATCTCGGGAAACGGGTGCCCGGTCTTCGTGTCGATGATGCGCGTGTGCGTGACCATCTCGGGATGAATGTCCCAATTCGGCATGATGCGCTCACGCACGAGGTCGATGCTGCTTTGCAGCTCCTTCTGCGTCCAGCCGGGGATCTGGCGGTCAAGACGACCCA
>JBJONJ010000004.1:0-4150 GCA_046051905.1 Verrucomicrobiota bacterium | reverse complement strand
TCACCCGCCGCACCGCCAGCATCAGCGCCTCATGATGATGCCGCTGATCCTCGGCGGGAAACTCGGAAAAAAACAAATCAGTCGTCGTCCGCATGCCCAGCAACATGCCCCCATCCCGCCTCCTCCCACAAACAACATCTCCTGTGGCGGAAACAGCGACAAGCAGCCCAAAAAGCACGTTCAGTCCGCAAACTGCTCCAACGTGGCCTTCCACTTCAAATAAGTGCGCTTCACCTTCTCATACACCTTCATGTTGGGGATCTGGATGCCAAACGTGGGGTTGGTATTCTCGTTCAACTTGGTGCGGGACACCACGAAGCGGATGTAGCCGTGTTCCTCGTGCGCCATCTGAAGCTGGATTTCCTTCACGCCGCCGTTCGTTTTCTCCTCACGGGATTTCAGCGTCTCATTCCACAGCCCCACCTCGTCATACTTCCCGCCCCGGGATCGCCCTCCGGAAACACTTCAAATCCTGGGGGCAGGCCAATGGAGAAGACATTGCCTTTATACAATTTTCATCCTTCAGGCACCGCCGCCCGCAAGGCGGTCAGTGGAGCGAGGATGAGGGCGGAGAGACTGGCGTGGAGCCAGCCACAAGGCTGGAAACGGCGATCGAAGCAAAGGCGCGTGAAGAGGGAAGCACGGCAGATGCGAGACTGAGTTCTCAGCGGATGAGGAGCAACCCGTTTCCAGTTCCCACGCCTCACAGATCATCGTCATTCACATCGTCAAACGCCTTCCGCACCGGCAGATGGCCTGTCTCACGCCACACGCGGGCGTCCTCGACCGCCTCGGAGACCATGCGGTCCTGATGAATGAGATGGGAGGGCAGCGGTGAAAGCAGGGCGTCGATGATGCAGGGCTGTCCATCCGCGTCCTGCATGATGTTGCCGGGATGCAGATCGCTCATCACCCAGGCCCGCGCATCGCACCACACGATCCACACGGGACGTTTGAAGCTCGCCCGGCACACGACCGCCCGCATGCGCTCTACTGCCAGCGGCCGCATGCGGTCGATCCGGGCGATGGTCATCTCGCGCAGGTTATCGAGATCCCCGTAGGGCGTGGCGAGCGGTTGCTTGGCGATCAGGTAATCACCCTGGTCGTCGATGCCGACGAGCTCAGTGGGATGCGCGCCGGCGTCATGGAGGATGATGAGTTTTTCGATGGTCTCGGCCAGCACAGCATCCCGCACATTCATGACGATGCCGGAGCGTTCCGGATCCGCCTCGATCTCGAAGGTCTTGCCGAGACCGCCGTTGATGTGCAGCGGGAACAGCTTGTAAACGAGCCCGTTTTCAAAGTCGGCGAAGGGGCAGGCCTCCGCACCGGTCTTCAGCGGCGTGAAGAAACGGGAGGCCAGCATGCCGTCCGCGTCCCGCGTGATGCCCAGCTCGTTCAGGTTGACGAGGGGGACGTCCCACTCTCGGGCTCTTGCGGCAACAAGGGCTGCCCAAACATCAGCCGAAAGCGATTGCCGGGATGAAGTTGATCGAGCTGCTTCCTGGAGGCCGTGCGCTCGCCTTCGGTTAAGGGCAGCGCAAGCTGCGCATTCGCCTCCGCCGAAAGCCGCGCCGGTGAGGGCGGTTTCCCGCCCGGTGCGGAAGTCGATGTGTAGCTGGGCTGGCTCGGTTTCATTCACGGGAGTTAGTCACGCTTGGCCGGGGATTCAACCGGTGCCACGGCTTTCTTGCGAACGGGGCGCGGAACGGGAGTGGTGGAGCGGCTGGCAGGAAGCCATGCTCAACGGGTGAACGAATCGGGATGGGTGCCTGCCTGCGTGAGCTTTTTGCTCCTTTGCTTCGCTACTCTCACCCTTCGGGCAGCCTCCGGCTGGCTATCTCCCTTCGGTCGGTTCGACGGAGCGAACGCGCTACTTTGCTTCGCCGATGCATCGAGGACGAGTTCGAGTAGGAGGACGACCCGCCCGCATCGCTACGCCCGCCTTCATCGCCGGGCGAAGCATGGCGGGCAGGCGTAGCGTTGCGGGCGGGGGACGATTCATCCACTCCTCCATCACTCCAACCATCCACCACTCCATCACCGCATCTCAAAGCGCGGCGATGACCGCATCACCCATCTCCTTGGTGTTCACCTTCCGGGTGCCGGGGGCACCGCTGAAGATGTCGCCGGTGCGGAGGCCTTGGTCGATGACCTTTTTGACGGCTGCTTCGATCTGCACGGCTTCGGTTTCGAGGCCTAGGGAGAAGCGAAGAAGCAGGGCAGTGGAGAGGATCTGCGCGATGGGGTTGGCGATGCCCATGCCGGCGATGTCAGGGGCGGTGCCGCCGCTCGGCTCGAAGAGGCCGAAGTAGAGGCCGTCGCCTTTCGGCTTGCCGAGGCTGGCACTGGCGAGCATGCCGAGGGAACCGGCGATCATGGCCATTTCATCGCTGAGGATGTCACCAAAGAGGTTTTCGGTAACGAGCACGTCGAAGCTGCGCGGAGCCTTGATGAGCTGCATGGCGGCGTTATCGACGTAAAGATGGGCGAGGGTCACGTCCGGGTATTCCTTGGCGATTTCGACCATCGTTTCGCGCCAGAGAACGGAGTTAGTGAGCACGTTGGCCTTGTCCACGCTGGTGACGTGCTTGCGGCGGAGCTGCGCGGCCTTGAAGGCGACATGGGCGATGCGCACGATCTCGCTCTTTTTGTAAACCATGGTGTCGATGACCTCGATGTCGCCATCGGGCAGCGTAGTGCGGCTCTTCGGCTGGCCGAAGTACATGCCACCGGTGAGTTCACGCACGCAAAGCACGTCAAAGCCGCCTTCGACGAGGTCGGGACGGATCGGCGAGGAGCTGGTGAGCGCCGGATAGCAGATGCCGGGGCGCAGATTGGCGAAGAGGCCGAAATGCTTGCGCAGGGGAAGCAAAGCGCCGCGCTCGGGCTGTTCGTTCGGCGGGAGCTTTTCCCACTTCGGGCCGCCGACGCTGCCAAAGAGGATGGCATCGGCCTGCTCGCAGGTTTTGACGGTCTTTTCGGGCAGCGCCTTGCCCACGGCGTCGATGGCGGCACCACCGACGAGTTCATGGTGGTAGTTGAACGTGAGGCCGGAACGGCTGGCGACGGTGTCGAGGACGCGAAGAGCCTCGGCCATGACTTCAGGGCCGATGCCGTCGCCGGGGAGGACTGCGAGGTTGTATGATTTGGACATGTGGGAAAAGGTTCTTGGTTGGTGGGTTCTTTGTTCTTGGTTCAATCAGTGCTCATCGCCGAGGCGTTTATCAGGGACAAGGTAGCCTTGGACGTAGTCGCGGACAGCTTCGGTGAGGGCGGTGATGTCTTGGGTGAAGCCGGAGGCGCGGAGCTTGGCGATGTCGGCGCAGGTGTAGTATTGATACTTGGACTGCAAGTGCTCCGGCATGTCGATGAACTCGATGTTCGGGGCTTTGCCGAGCGCGGTGAAGATGGCGGTGGCGAGCTCGATCCAGGTGTGAGCCTTGCCGGAGCCGAGGTTGAAGAGACCGCCGGCGCTCGGAGTCTCGGCGAGGTGGAGGGTCATGCGGATGGCGTCTTTCACATAAAGGAAATCGCGCATCTGCTCGCCGTGCTTGTAATCAGGGCGGTGGGATTTGAAGAGCTGCACCTTGCCGGTGGCGAGGATCTGGCCACAGGCTTTGTGGACGAGGCTGCGCATGTCAGCCTTGTGGTCCTCGTTGGGGCCGTAAACATTGAAATACTTCAGCCCGACAATGTTCGGCAGCCAGCCTTCACGCTTTGCGTGGAGGTCGAAGAGGTGCTTCGAGTAGCCGTACATGTTCAGCGGACGCAGTTTGTGGATGTCCGGGTCCTGATCGTTCATGCCGTGCGCCCCATCGCCATAGGTGGCGGCGGAGGAGGCATAGACAAAGCGGGTCTGATTGGCGAGTGACCACTGGCAGAGCTGCTTGGTGAA
The DNA here is from genome assembly GCA_046051905.1 of Verrucomicrobiota bacterium. Taxonomy (GTDB): domain Bacteria; phylum Verrucomicrobiota; class Verrucomicrobiia; order Verrucomicrobiales; family Verrucomicrobiaceae; genus Prosthecobacter. Next base: position 252 of record JBJONJ010000004.1, on the reverse strand, counting down.
CTCGTAGTTGTTCCGCATGAGGTAGTCCGCATCGCGTTCCGTGGTGGCGGAGCAGGCTCCGAGATGGAGGACGTGGTCAAAGCGGCCCAGTTTCGCGGGCGAATGCTGCACGGCATCCAGCAGGTCATTGCCGTCGATGTAGTCGGCAAAGCGCAGCGGGACGAGGTTCTTCCATTTCTCGTCGGTGGTGAGTCGATCACACACGACGATGTTTTCGCAGCCACGGCGATTCAGCTCCCAAACGAGGGCGCT
>JBJONJ010000003.1:0-3400 GCA_046051905.1 Verrucomicrobiota bacterium | reverse complement strand
AGCAGCCGATCTGGGAGCAGCTCCAGGCCATTCGCCCGAAGATCAAAGACCTCGTGGCCTTGTGCAAAGAGATCGGCATACAGCCGATGTTTCAAAACCACAGCGGGCAGGATTACTTCGGGGCACCGGTGTGGGACATCTTCTCTATCATGCGGGAGTATCCGGCCGAGCAATTCAGCTTCGCCTTCGACATCCTGCACGCCACCTGCGAGGGCGGAAAATCCTGGCCGCTGGAGTTCAACCTCGTCAAAGACCACATCGGCGCGGCTTACTTCAAAGATTACACATGGGAGGGTCGCAAACTCGTCACCGTGCCGCTGGGCGAAGGCCAGGTGGACCCGGCGTATGGCAAGATGCTCATGAAGACCGGCTACAGCGGCCCGATCTCACTCCACGTCGAGTATCTCGAAGGCAATCCGAAGGACCCGGCGGTGCTGAAAGGCTTCCGCGAGGCGCATCGGCGGGATATGAAGACGCTGCAAAGCTGGATCACCGCGTGATTTGATCCGCGTGAGCATTTTTGCCGTGCGCAATCCACGCGTTTGTAGCATTTTGTCGCATGTCTGAATCGTCCGAACCTCCTTCTTCCGACTCCGCCGTGATCGCCGGCTTGCTCTTGCTGGCCTCCCCGACGATGGATGATCCAAATTTTTCACGCACGGTGATCTTCATGGCCGCGCACAGTCAAAAAGACGGAGCGTTTGGCTACATCCTGAACCGTCCGCTGGAGCAGCGGGTGGGTGACCTGCTGCCGGAGCAGGAACTCGGCGCGCTTGGCCAGGTGCCCGTCTTCATGGGCGGACCGGTGGCCACCGACAAGCTGGCCTTTGCCGCGCTGCACTGGAACAAGCGCAAGAGCACGCTGCGCTGCCAGACGCATCTCTCCGTGCCCGATGCGCTCAAGGCGCTGAAGCTGGGCCACGAGGTGCGCGGCTTCGTGGGCTATTCCGGCTGGACCGGCGGCCAACTGGAGAATGAAATCCAACGCCGCTCCTGGATCACCGCCAAGGCCCGCCCGCTCGTCCTTACTCTCGCCACGCCTGAGGATCTCTGGGGAGCCATTCTGCATGATATGGGGCCTACCTTCGGCCTCATGGCTGGCGTGCCCGAGAAGGTGCAGTGGAATTGAAAAGGCGGTCAAGTGGGTCAAGTGAGTCAAGGAGTGGTCAAATAGGTCAAAGCGTTGTCAGAGGGTATTCATGACACCTTGACCTCTTGACCTTTGACTTCTTGACCCACCCTCAATGTATCGCCGCCGCGATGATGAGGCAGATGCCGAGCGCCGCAGCCCCCACGACAATCGCGAGGGCGACATTCTTTTCTTCGACGAGCTGCTTCCACAGATCGTAAGGCGTGAGCTTGTCCACGATGATGAAGCTGGTAACGAAGATCACCACGCCGAGCAGGGCGTAGATGAGCGAGTTGAGCAGGATGGTGGTGTCCATGACGTGAGGTGGGATGAGCAATGAAAGGTAAGGAACGGGATCACTTGTGGAAGCCCCCACCACTGGAGAACCAGCCGCCGGAGCTGCCGCTACTGGTGTGGATGGCGGGACGATAGCGATAGCTCGTGCTGGAGAAGGCGCTGCGATTGGCGCTGGAGGTGAAGTAGTTCCAGCCACGCAGGTTGGCCAGACCGAGGTAGAGGCACGAGGCGATGGCAAAGACGGTGTAGAAGGGATTTTTCATGTGTCGCGAGGTGGTTCAGTCTTCAGCATCGCTGGAGCTGGCGTAGGGACTGAAGTCGCTCTCCATCCAGCGCTGCTTTTCAAAGCTGGAGGAGCGCAGCAGCGTCCACACCGGCCAGAGGCAGATGGCAGCAAGCCCCAGCCAGAAATTCGACCAGAACAAGCCGCCGCGCTGCACGCTGAGACGGACCGGCGCCTGGGTGATGGAGGAGGACATGTCCGGATCAAAACGGAAATAATACTCGCCCGCCGGCACCGCGGGCAGCGTGACATCGCTGCGCTGCTCCTCGGCGATGGATTGGTAGTTGGTCATGGGCAGCAGCACGGGCGTCGCTTGCTGGGTCTTGGCCTCCACGAGGCTGCCTTTCAGCGCCAGATAGCCGCCGAGCGGCAGGGCGCTGGTTTCCGTGTGGACGTGCAGCGGGGCTGAGCCGCCGCTGACGGTGAAGGGCTTGGTCACGATGGTTTTCTCCAGCGGATTGCCTGTCGAAACGACGCCGCTGAGGTCATACACCTTGGTCTGCGTGGCAAAGCCGAGGCACAGCAATTGAATCAGCATGTAAGCCCCCAGTGCCAGAAGGAAGCTGACGCGCATGCCACGCCAGCGCTCGAGGTGCGGGTTGGGCTCGTTCAAGTAGCGACCGTAGGGCGCGGGGAGACGCGTGCCATCCGTCAGGAAGGCGCGCTCGACCTCCGCATGGTCGATGTATTCCCCACCGGACCAGGAGACCTCGTTGTAAAGCTTGCTGAACTCCGCCGAAAGGACGCGGGGCGGTGACACATAGTCCGTGACCTGCGCCGTCTCGCCGGAGCGCACACGCCAGTAGAACTCACCCAGCACATTGATCGTCGTCACCTCCTCGCGGGCGAACAACGCGAAGCGCTCCTCGCCCCAGCGGTCAGTCGTGTGATGGCCGGGCAGCAGGTGCACGAGCGACCAGTGACCGCGGAACGTGACGAGGAAGCGAAAACCCAGCCAGGGATTGAACAACAAATACTCATCCCACGAGCACCATTTGTCTTTCCGGCGCATGAACCCGATGATCTCCCAGGTCTCACCTTTCAGCACACCGCGGGTGCCGATGTGAAGCACCGGTTTGATTTCCAGCGTGGACTTCATCACATGCCCCACTTCCGCGAGACCGGGCCTGGAGGTGTCGAGGATGGTGCCGCACGAGCCGCACACGGCGGACATCGACAGGCCTTCGGCGCGGATTTGAACCGGCGCGGCGCAGTTCGGGCAGTTCTCCGCCTGGCTCTGATGCCGCGTGATCTCCGCGTGCTGATCCCAACCGGGCACCTTGCGCAGTTCGGTGAAGTTCAGCTCTTCAAACTGGGCGTAATGGCCCGCGTAAAAAGTGCGCTGATCACCGCTGATCTCCAGCGTGCCAAAGGCTCCGTCCGGCCCGGCCAGATCGAGCCCTGTGCGGAGGGCCTCGGGGGCCACCGCGAAGGGCAGCTCTCCCTCGGCAGCCATGCAGCGCGCGTTTTTCACATCGTTCACCAGCCAGCTTTCACCGGCGAGCGTGATGCGGGCGCCCGCGTTTACATTGAGATCCACCTGTGCCGCCTCCGGCGCGGCCTGTTGAAAGCTGACCATGTAAAACCCCATCGCCTCCGCGATCCAGCCGATGGTGCCGCCGCCGAAGTCCGCGCACCATTCCGTCCAGCTCCCGTCCTCCCAGTGAAGGCGCAGCCGGCCGATGAGCGTG
>JBJONJ010000002.1:0-13516 GCA_046051905.1 Verrucomicrobiota bacterium | reverse complement strand
AGCACTACCACCTCATGGGCAAGCTGCTCTTCGCCTTCACGGTGTTCTGGGCCTACATCGCCTTCTCGCAGTATTTCCTCATCTGGTATGCCAACATCACCGAGGAAACCCGCTTCTACCTGACCCGTAATACCGAAGGCTGGCGCGGCGTGTCGATCTTCATCGTGGTCGGCCACTTCATTGCTCCTTTCTTGGCTCTCCTCTCGCAGGCTCGCAAAAAGAAGCCCTACGTCATGGTCTTCGTCTGCCTCTGGGTCATTTTCATGCACCTCGTGGACATGTACTGGAACGTCATCCCTGAGCGTGGCCCCTCCCTCGGCATCGGTTGGTGGGTGGACGGCGCTTGGATTCAGGACGTGGCTGCTCTTCTCGGTGTGTTCGGCACGATGGGCTTCCTCTTCCTCCGCGGCCTGTCCAAATACAGCCTGTATCCTTGGCGTGACCCTCGCCTCATCGAGTCCGTGAACGTCATCAACTGATCCGCACCCCGTTTCGATCCCATGTCGCAGCCTGAAACATCCAAAAAAGCCGGCGCCACCTTCCTGTGGGTGCTCGGAGCCTTCGCAGGCTTCGCCGTGCTCTTCAGCGTCCTCCAGTCAACCGTCAGCACGCCGGAAGATCCTCGCGTGCCTGAGCGTCTCGCCGCCAAGGAAGAGATCACCAAGCTCCAGGATGCCAATTTGACCGCCATGGGCCTCAAAGACACCGCCAAGAAGGCCGAGGTCTTCAACAAAGCCCTCACCACCCTCAAGGCCAAGCCCGTTGGTGCCAGCACCCAGGTCGTCCCCGGCTCTCCCACGCAGTTGAAGCAGGCCGCAGCGGCCGCGCCGGCTGCTCCAGCCGCCGCCCCGGCACCCGCCGCTCCCGCGAAGTAATCGTCACGCCGCCTTTTTCCCACCCGATATGGATTCCACTTCCAACTCCCCGGACCTCGCCGCCGACAATCAGCGCCGTGCCGCCATCGACAAGTCGGTGCGTGGACCTGTGCTGTTCCTGTTCCTCAACGGTGCCTTCTGGCTCATGCTCTCCACCCTTCTCGGCGTCCTCTCCGCCGCGAAGCTCTTCGCCCCAACCTTCCTTGGTGACTGCGAATTCATCACCTACGGCCGCCTTCAGCCCGTCCACATCAACGCCCTCGTCTATGGTTGGGGCATCCAGGCCGCCCTCGGCATCATGCTTTGGATCATGGCCCGCCGCAGCGGTCAGGAACTCCGCAGTGGGAAGTCCCTCATGATTGCCGCTGGCGTCTTTTGGAACATCACCATCACCGTCGGCCTGCTCGCCATCCTCATGGGCAAGAGCACCTCGATGGAGTGGCTGGAAATGCCGAAGTTCGTCTGGCCCGTGCTCTTGATTTGCTTCCTCGCCTACGCCTGGCCGATCGCCCGCATGTTTGGCCGTGCCTTCCGTCCTGAGGGCTTCATGGTCAGCACCTGGTACATCCTCGGTGCCTGCTTCTGGTTCCCCTGGATCTTCATCACCGCGAATGTGGCGCTGCATTGCCTGCCCGGCCTTGGCGCTCTCGGTTCCGGCATCAATGCCTGGTATGTCCACAGCCTGATCCTGCTCTTCTTCGTCCCCGTCGGCGTCGGCGCGGCCTACTACTTCATCCCAAAAATCACCGGCCAGCCCATCGCCAGCCAGCAGCTCGCCAGCTTCGGCTTCTGGGCGCTCGCCATTCTCGGCGGCTGGACCGGCATGCAGAAGTTCATGGGTGGCCCGCTGCCAGCCTGGATGGTCGGCGTGGGTGCCACCGTCGGCGTGTTGATGCTTGTTCCCTTCGGTCTCGTGGGTCTGAACCACCACCTGACCACGCTCGGCAAGCACGACGCCGTCAGCTACAGCCCCACCCTGCGCTTCATCTTCTTCGGATCTCTCTTCCTGCCTGTCACCGGTATCATCCTCGCCCTCACCAGCGCGTTCTGGACCGGCGCAGCCATCCAGTTCACGCAGGCTTGGTATGCCTTCCAGACCGGCAGCGTCTACGGTTTCTTCAGCATGTGCGCCTTCGGTGCCATCTACTATATCACGCCCCGTCTCGCCGGCTGCGAGTGGCTCAGCGTCCGCCTCATTCGCAACCACTTCTGGTTCTCCGTCTATGGCGTGAGCACCATCGTCATCATGAGCCTCGTCGCCGGCTGGCAGCAGGGTGCCGATCTGAACAATCCAGAGCATTGGAATCTGGACTTCATGAACCATGTGGTCAATTCCCGCCCCTACGTCATGGCACGTGCGGTCGCCTGGGCGCTGATCAGCCTCTCGAACATCTTCTTCCTTCTCCACCTCATGCTCATGGTCGCCGGTCTCGGACGTCGCAGCAATGCGCCGACGCTCCTCTATCGCGACCACGGCCATGACGACACGCACACCGCTCAAGCTTCCCACGCATGATGAACTTCCGCTCCTTCATCCTCGGCCTCGCCGCCGCGTTCGCCCTTCCCTGGCTTTTCCTCATCGTCCTCCCGGCGATGAACTACCAGTCCCTCACTCGTGTCGCTTACGACAAGGACAAGGACGGCGTCGAAGGCTTTTACCCGCCTGCCGTCGTCAGCGGCCAGGGCCAGCTCATCTACATCCAGGAAGGCTGCAACCAGTGCCACACCCAGATGATCCGCCCGACGCCGCTCGGTCTCGATGGCTGGGTCAAAGGCTGGGGCCAGGACCAGGAAGCCCGCCCTGCCGCCCCCGTCCGGAGCAACACCCTTCGCGACTACCTTGGTGAGAAATTCACCCCGCTCGGTGTCCAGCGCATCGGCCCGGACCTCACCAACTACGGCTGGCGTGCCCCCGCTGCCGCCGTGATCCACCGCAAGCTCTACGCACCGCATTCTCTCAATGACTGGAGCACGATGCCTGCCTACAAGCATCTCTACAAGCTGCAGAAGATTCAGGGCCCTGCCTCCGAGCGTGCGCTGAAGCTCACCGGCAAGTTCGCTCCTCCGGATGGCTACGAAGTCGTCCCTACGGCTGAGGCAGACCGCTTGGTCGAGTATCTCCTTTCCCTCAAGAAAGACTTCCCCGTCCCCGGCCAGGCTGCTCTCGCCGCCGCGAAAAAGTAACTCCTTGCTCCCTGCTCCTAGCTACACGCCATCATGAGCGCCCCCGCCCATCCCGATTCCACCGACCTCGACCGCATCCACGCCGCCGTGAAGCGTGAGAAGGCCGATCAGGCCCCTTCTAATGCTCCCGCGCCGATGTGGGCCATCTTCATGCTCATGATCGTTTCGATCATCGCAGGCGGCCAGCTCGGTCAGAATCCCTTTACCGGGCCCGTCGTTGATGTGCGCCCCGGCGGTGGTGGTGGTGGTGATACGCTCGATCCGTTCCAGACAGCGATGAAAAAAGGCTCCAGCGGCTATTCCGTCTGCGGTGGCTGCCATCAGGGCAACGGCAACGGCATTCCCGGCCAGTTCCCGCCGCTCGCCGGTTCCGAGTGGGTCCAAGGAGGCACGGAGCGCCTCATCCGCGTGGCTCAGCATGGTCTCGTCGGTGCCATTACCGTCAAAGGACAGGGCTACAACACCCCCGGCGGCATGATGGGCTTTGGAGCGGCCATGTCCGCTCAAGATCTCGCCAACGTGCTTACCTACGTTCGTAACTCGTGGGGCAACGAAGGTACCATGATCACCAAGGAAATGGTCGAAAAGGTCCGCTCCGAGGAAAAACGCGCCACCCAGTGGACCGAGGCTGACCTGAAGCCCTTCGCCGACAAGAACGTCCCCGGCGACATTCCCGCTGGTCCGGGTGCCACGGCCGCTCCGGCCGCCAAGAAGTAAATTTCCAAACCCCGCCATGCTCCGTCGTGTGACACAAGACACCTCCCGCCAGGCGCTTCTGACCGCCTTTGGAGTCGTTTTGTGTCTTGCGAACACCAGCTGCGGCAAAATGGCCGATAACGGCCCGCATCTCCCCCAGGCTGCGCTGGCACCGGCGGTTGAAGTAACGGAAAAACCGACTCTTAGCGGCAAAGTCACGCTTCAGGGCATTGAGGCTTCCTCGCTGCGCAAGGTCGTCGATGTCGGAGGAAATCCGTTCTGCACGGGTCACGGCGAAATCATTGATTCAGCTTGGCGTGTCGCCGCCGATGGTGGCCTCGCGAATGTCGTCATCACAGTCGAAGGCAGCCCGCGTGCGTCCAACATGCCCGCCACGTCACCGTTGATTGATCAGACGCATTGCGAGTTTTTGCCAAACACCCTCGCGGTGCAGGCCGGGCAGTCTGTGCGGTTCCACAATAGCGATCTCACCTTCCACAACATCCGCATCGCACGTCACCAACTCGGTAGCAGCCATGGCGGTGAGAACTTGGCGAACCTCGCCCAAGCCTCGCAAGGCGATGCCAATGTCGAAACCTTTTCCGTGCCCGGCATCTACCGCCTCGAGTGTGACGTACATCGGTGGATGAAAGCTTGGGTTTATGTTCATGAAGGCATCCACAGCGCGGTAACCGCCGCGGATGGCACCTACCGCATCGACCGCGCCCTCACCAACGGGACCTACACGGTGAAAGCTTGGCATCCGCAGTTCGCCGAGCCTCTCTCGCAAACCGTCACCATCGCCAACGGCATCGCCAAAGCGGATTTCACCTTCGCCCATGCCCAAGCGTTCCAACTTTGAATTTTTTGAACCTGAAACTTTAAACCGAAAATGAGCGCCGCCACGACCCACGATCACTCCCACGCCGCCGACCACGGGCACGACCACCACGAGCAGGCCTGGATCTGGAAATACGTCTTCTCCACGGACCACAAGACCATTGGCATCCAGTATGCCATCACCGGTCTCCTGTTCCTGCTCTTCGGATTCTTCCTCATGCTCCTCATGCGCTGGAGCATCGCCTATCCGGGCGTGGCTGTGCCTGGCGTGGATGTCATCCGCTCAATTCCTGGCTTGGGTTACATCTTTAATGAGATGTTCGGCCGCTGGCTGAACGCCGACGGATCGCTCAATGGCGAGCTCTATAACATGCTCGGCGCCATGCACGGCACCATCATGGTGTTCTTCGGCATTGTCCCGCTTGGCTTCGCTGGTTTCGTGAACTTCGTGATGCCGCTGCAGATCGGCACCATCGACATGGCTTTCCCGAAGTTGAACATGCTTTCCTACTGGTTCTTCTTCATCAGCGGCGTGCTCATGATGTGGAGCTTCTTCGCCGGCACCGGCCCGGTGCAGACCGGCTGGACGATGTATTCGCCGCTCGCCTCCACCACCGCCATCGGTGTCACCAATGTGTGGGACCATGGCCATACTTGGTGGCTGACGGCGATGGTGTTTAACATCTCCGCCTCACTCCTGGGCTCCGTGAACGTCATCACGACCGTCATCAATCTTCGCGCCAAAGGCATGAGCTGGTTGCGCATGCCCGCCTTCTCTTGGGCGATGTTCGTCACCGCCTTCCTGCTTCTCCTCGCCTTCCCTCCGCTAGAAGTCGCCGCTCTTCTCCAGCTATCCGACCGTGTGTTCGGCTCGTCTTTCTTCCTGCCTACCGGCCTCATGGAAGGTGGCAAGCACCTCGACATCTCCGGCGGTGGTTCCCCGCTGCTCTACCAGCACCTCTTCTGGTTTCTGGCGCATCCTGAAGTGTATGTGTTGATCCTTCCTGCCTTCGCCATCCTCACGGACGTCATCCCGAACAATGCCCGCCGCCCGCTCTGGGGCTACAAGATGATGGTGTACTCGATGCTCACGCTCGGCTTCCTTAGCTTTCTCGTCTGGGCGCATCACATGTACCTCACCGGCATGGGCACCATGATGACCACTTACTTCCAGATCACCACGGTGCTCATCTCCGTTCCCTCCGTGATCCTGCTCACCTGCCTCATGATCTCGCTGTGGGGCGGTTCGATCCGCTTCAACACGCAGATGCTCTTCGGCTCCGCCTTCCTCCCGATGTTCGGCATCGGCGGTCTCACCGGTCTGCCTCTCGCCTTCTCCTTCATCGACCTCGCGTTGCACGACACGTACTACGTCATCGGCCACTTCCACTATGTTGTCGCCCCTGGTACCATCTTCGCCCTCTTCGCCGGTGTGTATCACTGGTTCCCGAAGGCCACCGGCCGCTTCATGAACGACAAGCTCGGCAAGCTGCACTTCTGGCCCTCGCTCATCGGCATGAACCTCATCTTTGCCCCGATGTTCATCCAGGGCATGGCCGGCTTCCATCGTCGCTGGTATGACGGTGGCAAATACTTCGAGCAGACCTCCAGCTTCCAGAACTGGAGCACCACGCTCACCCACAAGATCGGCGCTTTCTTCGGCCTCAACATCCCGGACAACATGCTGTCCCTCAACATCGTGATGACCTTCGGTGCCATCGTTCTCGCCCTCGGCCAGGTGCCGTTCATCTACAACTTCTGGGTCAGCATTAAGTGCGGCGAGAAGGTGAAGAGCGACAATCCTTGGAACGCCACCACGCTCGACTGGGCCACGCCCACGCCGCCCCCGCATGGTAACTTCGTCTTCGACGTGAACGCCCATCGTGGCCCCTACGAGTACAGCGTTCCTGGCCATCCGACCGACTTCTTCCCGCAGTGGGAAACCGAGCACGGCAAGCCCAAGCCCGACGGCAGCGACGCCCCGGCCAAAACCGACCACGCCCACGCCGCTCATCATTAATTGAACCGAGAACAGCGAACCTAGAACCGCGAACTCCTCATGGACATCCCTTACACAGTAAACGCTCGCCCCGACACCGGCCTCTACAACGCCAAGGTCGGCATCTGGCTCTTCCTCGCCTCGGAAGTCATGCTCTTCGGCGGTCTGTTCTCCAGCTACATTTTCCTTCGTGTCGGTGCCGACTATCCCTGGCCGGTGCATGAGCTGAATGTGACGCTCGGTTGCGTGAACACGGTCGTGCTCATCGCCTCCTCCGTCTCCGTCGTGTGGGCTTGGGCCGCGCTGAAGATGCGCAAGTTCGGCCTCTACAAAGGCCTGATGCTTTTCACGGTCCTCTGCGCCGCGACCTTCATGGTGAACAAGACCTTCGAATACAAGGCCAAGTTCGAGCACTATGCCGTGAAGCTCTCTGATGGCACCATCCTCACCGGTCACCTTCCGCATGGCTATCAGCTCAAGTTTGGTGAGGTCAACCAGCTCGCCATGAGCATCCCGCTCAAAACTGCCGCTGTTGGCGCTGATCCGATCAACTACGTACTCAACCATCTCGACGCGGGATCCGCGCCCCGTTTCAAGACAGAAGATGGCAAGGAAGTGACTCTGGACGCGGCCACGTTTGCCGAACTGAAAACCGCTGCCGTTGAAAAGGCCAAGGCCGCAAAACAGAACAGCGCCGGCCTCAAACTCACCGCCGTCTCTCCGCTCTCCTTTACCGTCGGCCAGTCTGATGTCTTCGCGTACGACGGCTCCACGATGACCTTCCGTGACGGCACCGTCGCCTACGGCAAGCTGGCCGATGACAAAATGACCCTCGAAGTCGATGGCGTGGATACCCGCGGCGTCGCCGTGAAGGAAAAATCCCTCGCTTTTGACCATCGCTACCTCGGCGAAGCCTGGCAAAAGGCCTTCATCGCCAACCGCGACCATCACACCGCCGAGTTCGACAAGAACTACCCCACGCGCGACAAGACCAAGTCCGCCACCTTCCAGAAGGAAGCCTATTTCATGCACCTGGAATCCGCCACACCTCCGGCCGCGGAAGTTCATGGCAATGGTCATGGCGCCGAAGCCCATGCTCCTGCCGCCCACGGCGACGGACACGGCGCTCATCACCCCACGGTGGTCCTCGAAAAGAAGGACATTACCTTCTTCTCGAATTTCACACCGAAGCTCAATACCTACTACGCCATCTACTTCACCCTCACTGGTCTGCATGGTCTGCACGTGGTCGCAGGAGCTCTGGTGCTCGCCTACTTCCTCTTCTTCAACGGCAAGATGATGCGCGAGGACCCTGAGCATCTCGCCAACCGTATCGAAGTCGGCGGCCTCTTCTGGCACTTCGTTGACCTCGTCTGGATCTTCCTCTTTCCGCTGCTGTACCTTCTCTGAGACCTTTTTCTTCGCATCTCTCACCCTTCCCGCCATGTCAGACCACGTTGATCCCGCTGAACTTCAGAAGCACGTCAAAAAGTACATCTTCATCGGATTGCTTTTGATCTTCTTCACCGCCGTCACGGTGGCCCTTTCCTATGTGGAACTGCCCACGCACAGCCTGAACATCATCGTCGGCATGATCGTGGCCACCTTCAAGGCTGCCCTCGTTGCCTTGATCTTCATGCACTTGAACCATGAGCGCCCGCTCATCTACAAGGTGCTCGCCTTCACTGCGGTGTTCTGCTTTGTCCTATTCATCCTGTTTGTGATGGCCAACAGTGATCCGCTCGTGGATCATGGCTTTGAAAAGCCTCTGCAATCCATCGAGCAGGCTGCTCCGTAAACGCCACGAACTTTTCGTCATGTCCCTGAAGCACTTCCATCTCGTTTTCCTGTTCTTCGCCATTCTGGCGGATGCGGGATTTTGGGCATGGACGCACTTCATGCCCGAGGACGCCGCCCGTGCCGGGGCGCTTCATTTGAAGCCTTACGCCGGTTTCCTCTGCGTCATCCTTCTCGCCTACGGCCTGCACTACCTCATCAAGAAGATGCGCACCATCATCGTGTGACCTTCGAGACCCTATTTTCCCCTCATGACCCTTTCGCTTCCCATCGCGTGTGCCACCTGCCTGCCTGAAAAAGGCAGTGCAGTCGGTCAGGCGCAAGGTTTTGCGATCCTCGTCATGCTCGCCGTGCTAGCTTTCATGTTCCTCTGCGCCGCCGGCATTATCTTCACCCTAGCGCACCGCCAGAAAAAGCACGCCGCTTCCATGGCTGCGGTCTGAATCCTTTCAAACCTCAAACTTCCCCTCCTCATCCCATCATGAGCGTCTCTTGGATCAACGAACTCTTCGGTCAAACCCCGAACGCCTCGGAGCACGGCGGCCTCGTGGACCACATGCTCGGCTTCGTGCATTGGTTCATGCTCGCCCTCTTCATCGGCTGGAGCATCTACCTCGTGCTTGCTTTCTACCGCTTCAATTCCAAGCGCAACGCCAAGGGTGATTATCATGGCGTCACCGGTCATGCCACGACCCACATCGAAATCGGCGTTGTGATCGTCGAGGCCATCCTGCTTCTCGGCTTTGCCTTCCCGCTCTGGGCCCGCCAGGCCGATGAATATCCTGTTTCGCCCGACACCATCAAAATGCGTGCGCTGGGTGAGAAGTTCCTCTGGAACTTCCAGTATCCCGGCCATGACACCGCTCTGAGCACCTGGGACCTGCGCAACATCGACGCCGCCGCTGGCAACACCACTGGCAAAGACCTCCACGACCCGAATGGCAAGGACGACTTCGTTAATCCTGGCACCATGAAGCTGCCTGTCGGCCGCCCGGTTATCGTCGATGTCGCCTCCAAGGACGTCATTCACAACCTTGCCCTCGTTCCCATGCGTGCCGCACAGGACGCCATCCCCGGTGTGAAGTCCCACATGTGGTTCAAGCCCGTCAAAGAGGGCACCTGGGACATCATCTGCGGCCAGCTTTGTGGACCAGGCCACGCTCAGATGAAGGCTGTGCTCGAAGTCATGCCCGCCAAGGACTTCGAAGACTGGAGCAAGGAAATGTCCGCCAACGCCGCGAAGAAGGCTGCCGACGCCAAGTAAAGCATCCGGCGTGGCGGCAATGACGAATGCACAATGACCGAATGATGCGAAAGCTCCTCCGCGAGGCACTCTTCGGCATTCGTTCGTCATTCTGAATTCATCATTCGTCATTCTCCCGCCGTGTCTCGCGCTTTTCATCGTTACTCCCTCCTCACCCTCGTCGTCGGCGTCGTTTTGATCTGGTGGGGTGCGGCAGTCACCACCGAGGATGTGGGCCTTGCCGTGCCTGACTGGCCTTTGTGCTTTGGGCGCATCAATCCGGAGGGCTGGTATCGTGTTCCTGCGCTTCTGCTGGAGCACGGGCATCGCTGGATCGCCACGCTCATCGGCTTTCTCGTGCTCGGGCAATACTTCTGGGCCATGGCCAAGCATCGGCCAAACTTGGTCGAGGCCGCCATCATCCTGATCACTGGCGTTGGCTACCTGGTGCTCGTTTACATGGGCGTGCTGGCTGCGGCGGTTTTCATTCTCTTCCTCGCCTTCAGTTGGCTCTTCATGACCTGGTTTGGTCAAAAGTGGCATTTGCTCCGCGGTCTCACCACGCTGGCTTTGTTCCTCGTCATCCTGCAGGCCTCGCTCGGTGGCCTCCGAGTGCTGAAAATGTCCAACGCCTACGGCATCGTGCACGGCACGCTGGGCCAGCTTTTCTTCTGCCTGCTGATCCTCATCGCCTTCGCGTCTTCACGCCTCTGGGAAGAGGGCCAGCTCCGCCTTAGCGCCTCCACCGCCCGCAAAGCCCGCGGATGGTCGCTCACGCTATTTCTTGTCGTCTTCACCCAGCTCGTGCTCGGTGCCACCCTGCGCCACACCCAGCGTCACAACCTTTGTGCTAGCGACATCCTCACCACGCAGGGCCACGTCATCCCGCCGACGGTGCAGGCGGATGCCTTCCTGCTCTTCCTCCACAAATACTGGGGCTTTGGCACCGCCGCGCTCGTCATCGTCGTCGCCATGCAGGCCCAGCGCTGGCTCGCCACCCTGCCCAGGCTTCGGTTTGTGCCCACGCTGCTGCTCTATCTTCCGCCCATCCAGGTCAGCCTTGGCATCTTTGTCATCCTCTCCGGCAAATCCTTCTGGATCACCAATTTCCACGTCCTCACCGGTCTCAGCCTGCTCGCCCTGAGCTTCATGCTCGCCGCCACACTGTGGGGCAGTTACCTCCGCACACCTGTCGAGGCCAAAGAAACCCAGCCTCATGGATGAAATCTCCACCCTTTGTGATCGCGTCGGCGAAGAAAAGCTCCGCTCACTCGTCGAGACCTTCTACCGGCGAGTCCGCGTCGATGACCTGATCGGCCCGATGTATCCGCCAGACGACTGGGAAGGCTCCGAAAAGCGTCTCGCTGACTTCATCGTCTATCGTTTTGGAGGTCCGCAAACCTACATCGAGGAGCGAGGCCATCCCCGGCTCCGCGGACGGCACATGCCTTTCCCCATCGACCTCGCGGCTCGCGATCGCTGGCTCGATTTGATGGGCACATCCATGCGTGAAGTCGAGATCCCCGCCACCGAGGCCCCGCTCATCGGTGCCTTCTTCGCCCAGGTGGCGGACATGATGCGGAATCGGCCGGGCTGAACGTCGGCCGGGCAAAACCAGTTTCCCGTCGAAGAACCCCTGTGCTCTACTCGTTCACACGTTTCCAGCCATGATTCGTTCCCTCCTTGCCACCCTTGCCATCGCGGCCACCGCCAGCGCCGCGCAGCCGCCGAACATCGTCTTCATCTTCTGCGACGACCTCGCTTATCAAGCGATGAGCTGCTACGGCGATCAGCGCAAGCTGCTCGAAACGCCGAACATCGACCGCCTCGCCGAGGAAGGCATGCGCTTTGACCGCTGCCTCGTCACGAACTCCATCTGCGGCCCGATGCGGGCCGTGATCCAGACGGGCAAGTACTCGCACGCCAACGGCTTCTACAACAACAGCAACAGCAAGTTCGACAGCAGCCAGCCCACCTTCCCGAAGGTGCTGCAAAAGAGCGGCTACCAGACCGCCATCATCGGCAAGTGGCACCTCATGACCGATCCCGTCGGCTACGACTACTGGAACGTCCTCCCCGGCCAGGGCGCCTACTACAACCCGCCGATGACCGAGAACGGCAAGCAGGTGAAGTATGAAGGCTACTGCACGGATATCATCGGCGACCTCACTTTGAAATGGCTCGATGGGCGCGACAAATCGAAGCCCTTCATGATGATGAGCCAGCACAAGGCCCCGCATCGCGAGTGGGAGCCGCCGCTTCGGCTGCTCGGCTTCGACAACGACCGCGTCTATGAGGAGCCGGAGACGCTCTTTGATGCCTACAGCGGCCGAAGCAAGGCCGTGAGCGATCACGACATGGGCATCGACCGCACTTTCACCGAGCGCGATGCGAAGCTCGTCATGCCCGGCAATCTCACCGCCGAGCAAAAAGCCGCGTGGAATGCCTACTACGAGCCGCGCAACGCCAAGTATGCCGCCGCCGCGCCCACCGGTCGCGATCTCGTGAAGTGGCGCTATCAGCGCTACATGCACGACTACCTTGCCTGCGTGAAGGCCGTGGATGAAAACGTCGGCCGCGTGCTCGACTACCTCGACAAAAACGACCTCACCAAGAACACCGTCGTCATCTTGAGCAGCGACCAGGGCTTTTACCTCGGCGAGCACGGCTGGTTCGACAAGCGCTGGGTCTTTGAAGAAAGCGTGCGCACACCTTTCCTCGCCCGCTGGCCCGGCGTCATCAAGCCCGGCAGCGTGAACAACAACCTCACCAGCCTGCTCGACCTCGCCAGCACCTTCCTCGACATCGCGCAGGCTCCGCCGATGGAGGGCGTGCATGGTCGCAGCCTCGTGCCGCTCATGAAAGGCGAGACACCCGCCGACTGGCGCAAGTCGCACTACTACCACTACTACGAGTTCCCCGTGCCGCACCGCGTGCGCCCGCACTACGGCGTCATCACGGATCGCTACAAGCTCATCCATTACTACACGCCCGATGTCGATGACTGGGAACTGCTCGACCGTCAAAAAGACCCGCAGGAGACCAAAGACTTCGCCAACGACCCCGAGTATGGCGACACCGTGAAGGAACTGAAGGCCGAGATCATCCGCCTGCAGAAGCAATTCGGCGAAACCATGCCGCCGCCCCGCTTCACCCACGGCAACAAGGCCTTCGACAACGAACCGCAGCCGCCCGAGCAGCCGAAGAAAAAGGGCAAAGGCAAAAAGAAGGCGGAGTAGTCTCTGTCACTTCGTAAAAGCCGCCGAGGAGTACTTCATGAGCGAAAAGCGCAATGAAGGCTCCTCGCGATGGATCTCCAAATCGCGCTCGAGGGTGACCACGCCGGTTTTGCGGAGTGCTTTGGGTTGTTTGGCCGTCACTGGAGCATCTTCATCTCCCTGAAGTGCGTCGCGCAACGCGGTGTCTGACTGCGCGCGGGCTTGTTTGGCTTTCCGGCGCTTCTTTTGCTTCCAAACTCCGCGGAAGGACTTGTCGCCTTCGAGTGCATAAACTCGATGGTCCCGACTCAGGGATGCTTTCTTCTTCAGCGCTGGATTTCGTATGGAACTCATCGGTTTGAAGTTTCGCAGCCAGATCGCCATTCGCAACCATGGAGACAAACTCTTCCTGGAGCGCCTTGGCGTCTATCTCGTAAGCAAGCGTGAGATTTTGGAGTCTTCTCAGCCGTTCATTGCAGAATGAAGCCTCACTCTTTCTCCACTTGTCTCGCGGCACTCTCATTTGTCCTTTCTGCGCGTGCTGCCGACATCACCGCCGAAAAAGCGGGCGCGGTCGTTCACTTCGCCATCGAGGGGAAATCGATCTGTGATTACCAAATGGAGCCCGGCAAGGTGCCGGAGGGCGTGGCGGAGTCGTTTGCGC
>JBJONJ010000001.1:0-4738 GCA_046051905.1 Verrucomicrobiota bacterium | reverse complement strand
GAATTAAAACTCTTTGCAACCGCTGCTGGAATCCTGGCACGATATTCAGGTGTCTCAAAAAAGGAATCCTCCCGACCTGCTCGCGCTGTCATGACATGCGCCATTCCACCACCTTGGATCTGCTTTGGAGTCAGCCTCGAACGCTGGCTGAATTTACGGAGCCTTGGGGTGCGCAGCGGCGCCTTCTTCGCGAGCCTTGCGAAAGCGGGCAAACTCCTCACCCACCAGTTGGCGGTAGAGATCGCGAATCTTACGCAGGGCATCGAGCCGCTCGGCCGGCGGTGTCGCCTCAAGGGCTGTGATCGCCTCCTTCATCTTTGGAAGCTGCATGATGCGTTCGTGAAAGCGACGCGTGTCCTCCTGCTTGCCCGGTTTGGCCATCGACATCATCTCGGACCCGAGGCGGGCTTGGGCCACTTTCACAAAGTCCGGTGAGTCAGGGCGTGGGAGAATCGGAAAACCGCGGTCATCGGTCTCGAACGGCGGTTTCATCTTTTCAAGCAACGCCGCCACCTGAGGGCTCTCCTTGGTCATGGTGTCGTGAAGCATCCGACGGACGTTCTCATTGGCACGCAGCGCCTGGTCACGGGCTTCAATGACCTTGGGATCCTTCCAGGCTTTCTCAAAGGCCTCGCGCATGATCTTCCGCTCTTCTTCGTTCAGCTTTTCGAAGCCAGCCGGGGGGCGGATACCATGGTTGCCGCCACCCATCATGCCGGGAGGGCCACGACGCTCCCCATCGCGACGAGGAGGCTGTGCAGAGGGTTCACCATTCTTCGGTGGTGCGGGTGGTTCACCGGTCTGGGCGGCAAGAGAGAGGCTGAGGGAAAAGAGGACGACCAGAGGACGCATGGCGGGCATTTTTCCATGCGAAGGGAGATTGGCAAGGCGCGAGCGTTGATCGGTCATCATGATGCATGCAAACCATCACCTCGGAGCAAAGTTGCTCGCCAGTTCGCGGGCATCTCGTTAGCATACAACTCTTCCGACCATGAAAATCCCTCTCCTTGTCCTGTTGGCCGCCACGTCTGCTCTCGCTCAGGGCGCCCTTCGCACCTGGACCAGCACGGACGGTCGCAAGATCGAGGCCGCCTTCGTGAGCACCACGGTTGACGCCGTGAAGATCCGCATGGCCAATGGCAGCACGTTTGATGTCCCGCTGGCCCGTCTCAGCCCCGAGGACCAGGCCTTCGTCAAAGCGCAGACCAGCGCTGCCCAGAACGCCGAGGTGTCACCTTCCAGGGCTCTCAAGGAATGGCCGCGCACAGTCTCGCTCGCCGACAAACCGGAGGTCGTCGTCGTGCGTGAGGATGATGAGAAGAAGGAATTCGTCTATCGCAGCCCGCACTACGAGTTTGTGTGTGATTCGAAGCTCGGCTCGAACGTCGTGCGCGAGTTCGGCCGCATGTTCGAGGCCACCTACGAGCTAACCTGCCAGTTGCCGCTCGATTTGAAACCGGCTCCCGAGCGCCTGCGCGAGATCTTCCAGGCCCGGCTTTTCACCAACAAATCCGACTACATGGACGCCGGGGCCATCGAGGGGTCCGCCGGCGTTTACATGAGCGGCAAAAAGGCCCTCATGGTCCCGCTGAGCAGTCTCGGCGTGCGGATGGTGGGCACTCGTGTGACCTTGGAGCAGAATCCGAATGCGCAGGACAACGGCACGCTCATCCATGAGATCACCCATCAAATGATGAACCACTGGCTGCCCGTGCTGCCCACTTGGTTCATTGAAGGCAGCGCCGAATACGTCGAGATGCTCGAATACAACAGCAACGGCAAATTCAACCTCATCGGCCTCAACCGCCAGGTGAAGGCCTACGCGGAGAACATGAGTCGCGGGAACAAAACCTTCACCATGATCGATCTCGAAGAGCTCATGACGATTGACGGGCGTCGCTGGGCGGAGGCGCTCGGCAAGGACGGCATGGCCACGGAGAACTACGGCTCCGCGGGCCTCATGACCTACTTCTTCTACCATCTCGATGGCAAAGGCGATGCCGCGAACATGATCGCATTCCTCCGCGAGGTCGAAAACGTGAAGACCGATGCGGAAAGCGAAAACGCCGTGAAGAAGCACCTTCTCCGCGAGCGCAGCTACGCCCAGCTCGCCGATGAAGTGAAGAAGGCTTTTCGCAAAGAAGGCGTCCCCATCGAGTTCTTTCCACCCGGTAAAAACGGTCCGAAGAGTTCCGCGCCGTAGTTCACATGGCATGGAGGGCTGGATTGCATTCCCGCTCTGATTTGAGCTCGCAGGATTGCAAAACGATCTGTCAGCGGCATGCTGCCCGCCCATGAGCCAGGAAAATGACCTTAAATTGCTCGGCCGCTCCGAGCACCGACTCCCAACCTCGCCGGATCAGGCGGCGTTGGAGACCTTTCCGAACCGCACGCCGGGCCGGAACTACCGCATTCACCTCAGCGCCCCGGAGTTCAGCTCCATCTGCCCTGTTACCGGCCAGCCGGACTCCGCCCATCTCGAAATCCTCTACATCCCCGCGGACAAGTGTGTGGAGACCAAGTCGCTCAAATTCTATCTCGCCAGCTACCGTAACCATGCCGCCTTCAATGAGGCCATCGTCAACCGCGTGCTCGACGATCTGGTCAAGGCCTGCGCTCCGAAGCAAGCCGTGGTGCGAGGGAAGTTCGGCGCCCGCGGCGGCATCCAGCTCACCTGTGAGGCCCGCTTTCCCGACATCGAGGAAACCCTGCGCCTGCCGGAATGAAGACGCTCGTGCTGCTCTCCGGCGGGATGGATTCCGTGACCGCGCTGCATTGGGCTCGAAGCGAGCACGAGGTGGCCGGCGCGGTCAGCTTTGACTATGGCTCGAAGCACAACCCGAAGGAACTGCCGTATGCCAAATGGCACTGCGATCAGCTCGGCATCCCGCACGACGTGATCAGCCTCGATTTCATCAACCGGCTTTTCACCTCGGATTTGCTGCAAAGCGGCGGCGAGGTGCCGGAAGGGCATTACGCCGATGAAAACATGAAAAAGACCGTCGTCCCTTTTCGCAACGGCATCATGCTCGCCATCGCCTGCGGCATCGCCGAGAGCCGCGGGGCCGAGGGCCTCGTGATCGCCGCGCATGCCGGGGACCACACCATCTACCCTGATTGCCGCGAAGGCTTCATGCAGGGGATGGCCGCGGCGATGCGTGAGGGCACCTACGCCCGTGTGGAGCTGCTGCGCCCCTTCATTCACCTGGACAAGGCGGGCATCGCCAGGCTCGGTGCCTCGTTGGGCGTGGATTACGCGCAAACGTGGTCTTGCTACAAAGGCCACGACCTTCACTGCGGGAAGTGCGGCACCTGTGTGGAGCGCATCGAGGCTTTTGCCCTCGCGGGCATGGCCGACCCGACGGTTTACTCGGCTTAAGGCCTCATGAGATTCTCTTCGCCTTCGCGGCAATTTGAGCTGAAATGCGCCTCATGAGCGAGCCAGCCTGTCCAGCTTCTGTCTTCGCGCCCGTGGCACGGAAGGTGCAGGGGCGCGTGGTGATGCGCCGGTGGCTGTCGTGGCTGGATCACACGGTCTGGCCGGTGAGCGTCGTGCTGACGCTGATGCTGCTGTGGGCGCTGCGGGGTGGCCTGAGCATCGTGGCGGCGCTTTGGGGCACCTGGGGACTTTGGAAGGCCGGCGGGCTGGTGTTTTCATGGTGGCGGCGGCCCGGTGCCTTCAGCGCACTGGCCTTGTGGGATTCTGCCGCGGGGCGTCGCGAGGCCTTTGCCAGTGCGTGGTGGTTTGAAGACCGGAACGAAGGCTCTGAAGCTGCGAAAAAGCATGTCGAGGTGCAAAAAGCCGCGCTGGAGCCGGCGATGAGCCGTCTGACGAAGGACCTGCCACTGCGTCCGGCGCGTGGTTTGATCGTTCCGCTGACGCTGGTGATCCTCGGCAGTTTGATCAGCGCGGTGCGCACACCGACCGAGGAGATTTTGATTCTCGATGAAGCCATGGCGGCGAAGGCTGCCGAGGCCGCGAAGGAGCTCGCGAAGCTCGATCTGGAGAAAAAGAAGCTCGCCGGACTCAAGGCGGAGGAACAGCAGCAGATCGAGGATTTGAAGGCGAAGCTCGATCAAACTGCCGCGGAGCTGGCTGACTCTGCTGGCAAGGATGCGAAGCAGGTGCTGGCCGAGCTGGAGCGCCGTGCTCGTGACGCGGAAAAGCTGGCGGAGGAACTGGCAAAAGGAAAAGACGACTGGGCCAGCGACAAGCTCGTCGAGGAACTCCGCAAGCACGCTGATACGGCCGATCTCGGCGACGCGGTGGCGGCCAAGAATTCTCCCGCCGCCGCGAAGGCAGCGGAAAAGCTCGGTGCCGAGTTGAAGAGTCCGCAACTGCCCGCCGACACCCAGCAGCGATTGGGAAAAACCTTGAAGGACGTGCAGGACAAGGCCGAGGCCGCCGATCGCCAGCGCATGGTGGGACAGCATGTGCTCGACGCCGCTGATCAGATGCAAAAAGGCGACACGAAAGCTGCTGGGGCCGAGTTTGAAAAGCTCGCGGAAAAGATGCGGGACATGGCTCGGCGTGAAGAGGCGCAAGAACAGCTTCAGCAGCTCGCCGAGCAGCTCCGCCAGGCAGGCAGCAGCATCACCGGCGAGAACCAAACCGGGGCGATGCAGCAGCTTGGCCAGAATGGCCAGCAGGGACAAAGCGGTCAAAATCAGCAAAATGCTCCGCAAGTGGGTCAGCAGCAGGGCGGGCAGCAGCAACAGCAGCAGATGCTCGCTCCTC